>CAYZZK010000041.1:0-8363 GCA_964483045.1 uncultured Candidatus Saccharibacteria bacterium | reverse complement strand
GTGAAGGCGGGACATGGGATTGATTACGATAGATTCAGTATATCTTGCTCCAGGAAAAGAGGAAGGAGGAGGTGGGGATAAAAACGAACGACAGTTTGAGAAATCTGAACAGCTCTCAAAAGCAAACGGAGGGCATCTAAACCTCTAAGCGATGAAATTCTTTGACGGTTATGTTTTCGCCCACTCGCGCGATAACGTCGTTAACCACGTCGGCGACGGTTTTCGATTCATCTCTCACATATGGCTGGCCTAAAAGCGATTTCACATCAGCAGGCGCTGCCGCCGCGATATGCATCGCCAGATCGTGAGCTAACTTTCTGAACGGCTCGGATCGAACCACAAAATCGGTTTCCGCCCTCACGTCCAAAAGCACGCCGATCCGTTCGTTATGAACATACGAATGTATAAGTCCGGCCCCAGTCTCTCTGCCCGCCCGCTTTTCCACTTTCAAGAGTCCCCGTTCCTTAAGCAAGCCGAGTGCGGCGTCGAAATTCCCTTTCGCATCGGAGAGCGCTCGTTTAGAATCCATAACCCCAGCGCCGGTAATATCCCGCAATTTTTGGATGTCGTTTGCAGAACTACTGGCCATCTTTTTTCTGAATTGCCGCTGCGGGCGCGTTTTCCGCTTTTTTCTCCTCAAGTACGGGGCGCGTCGCGATTCCTTCGGCTATCGCCCCCGCCACTTTATCCAAAAAAAATTGAATGCTTTTTCTCGATTTATCGTTTCCGGGAATAAGGTAATCGATCTTGGCCGGATTTGTGTCTACATTGGCCAGGGCAATTACTGGAATCTTCAGTATCTTTGCCTCTCGCACGGCAGCATCATGAACGTGCGCATTGATAATCAAAACAGCGTCGGGAAGCTTTTCGAAATTTTCTAATCCGCCGAACAGATTCCGCAAGCGGTTGATCTCGCGTTCGATTCCAAGCCGCTCTTTTTTCGTATACTTGTCGAGTTCTCCCTTGGCCATATCGCTCACAAGTTTTTTAAAGTACTCGATCCGTTTCGAGATTATCTTAAAATTGGTGAGCGTCCCGCCCGCCCAGCGATTGGTCACGTAGGACAAACCAAACCGTTCCGCAATGCCACGGATAGCTTCTTCTGCCTCCGGTTCCGTTCCGATTAGAAGTATGCGTCCCCCATCCCGGACTTTTTCTTTTATGAACAAAAGCGCTTTTTCCAAATGTTCCGCAGTTTTTTCGAGATCGATGATCTCGATTCCGCTTCGGTTCGTCAAAACAAATTTCCTCATCCGTGGATGGGTTCGATTTTTTTTCCTGCCATAAAACATACCGGCATCTATCATCTCCTGTGAGCCCGCATCAGGATACGCGGTCGACTGCGGTTCTTGTGTTTGCGTTAATTCATTCGTAGACATATGAAAAGAGATTATAGTCGAGGGGCACCAGAGAGTCAACCTAAGAGAACACGCCTACCTTAAGAGGTCGGGCTGCCACGGAATCCCCCGCTCGCCGGAAAGCTTCGGCAGGCGACGAACCCGATCTTATGCACCTCGTCCCATTTAGAGAATATCTGGTCGGGCTGCCGGGAATCGAACCCGGTCTTTACGCACCCGAAGCGCACGTACTACCGGTATACTACAGCCCGCGATAAAGACTCCAACCTATTTATAATCCGAAGTTGTCATCTGTGTCCAATCAATTTTAAGCGTCTGATGCAAAACGCCAAAACCTACCGCACGTGATATCGGCCTTTGATTTCCCCCTCTATCTCTTCCTCGACTTCCTGCTTCTTCTCGCTTGCCTTCGCCGCTATACCGGCGAGCTCCCCATTATTTAATTTTCCGAGTGCGAGAATTCTCTTTGTAAGATATTCTTTTGTATTTCGTGCGGGATCATCGAGCACGTCCTCGAGAAGCACGGAGAGCGTTTGCCCCACCCGCGGGCCGGGAGCAACGCCAAGCAACTTCATAACGTCAACGCCGGTTACCTTGAGCATCTTCGGAGAAATCGGGTCGTGGCGAACTTTCTCGATCATGAAAAGCAGATGTCGGATCTTATAAGGAACCGCCTTGGGAACGCCCGATCCGATCCTGTCCGCCTCGCGAACTTTAATAAGATCGTCCAGATGCTCCACGCCGATTCTCCGCAAAAACCGCCGGACTCCCGCCTCGCTCACCTCGTCGACGTTGTAATAAAAAAGATGGTTGCGCACGAGGTGCACCACTTGTTCGGAAAAATCTTTCGGGAATTTCAGCCGGTCGAGCGCCTGCGCCGCAAGTCGGGCGCCGATGTGCTCGTGATTGTAAAACGTGGAGTCCGGTCCGTCTCCTTTCTTGGAGCGCGGTTTTCCGACGTCATGCAGGAGCGATGCCAGCCGGACGAGAAGAGAGTAATCCTTCCCCGCCGCATAATCGAGGGCGCGCACGTTGTGCTCGAAAACCGTATAAATGTGGTGCTTGTTCTGCCCAACCGCGACTCCCTCCGAAAGTTCCGGGCACACAAAACGCAATAACCCGAGTTCTTCAAGCAGCACGATCCCCCGTGCAGCCCTCCGAGCTTCGAGGATTTTTATAAATTCGTCCCGAATGCGCTCCTTGGCGATCATCTCGAGCTCCCCCGCTTTTTCCTGTATAGCCCGGCGTGTTTTGAGCTCGATTTCGAAATCCAGCTCGACCGCGAGCCGAACCGCCCGCATAAGCCGAAGGGCGTCTTCGCCAAAACGGGCCGAGGGATCGCCCACGGTGCGGACGATTCTTTCTTTTATGTCCAACTGCCCCCGATAGGGATCGACTAGCTCATAATTTCCGGTTTTGAGATTTGAGTTCTGGGATTTGAGATCCAATGCGATCGCGTTTATCGTAAAATCCCGGCGCGACAAATCCTCCTCGACTGTTTTGGCGAAACGGACGTCGTCTGGGTGCCGCTTGTCCGTATATTTGCCTTCCAGCCGGAACGTGGTGACCTCGACGACCTTGAGCCGCTCGTCTGCGGAACCGGTTTTTACGCCCACAGTGCCGAAATCATTCTCATACACGTGCTCGGGAAAAATCTTTTGCACTTCTTTCGGCATTGCGTCGGTCGTCACGTCCCAATCCTTCGGTTCAATTCCTAAAATAACATCGCGCACGCACCCGCCGACAAGATATGCGGAAAAGCCGGCCTTTTTTAATTCGGCAACAACGGATGAAACTTCTTTTGGAATTTCGAATCGTTTCATACATAAATGATACAACGATCTGCGCGGCGTTGGAATTTGACACGCTACCATCGCGTAGGTATATACTGCAAATGGTAACTTCAAAACAAGCCACAGAAACGACAATCCGCAACCCCATTGATCATATGGAAACAAACACAGCCATCGCTAAATCAGCTACCGAAGAAAAACCGCTCCCGACGAGTGAAGTTTTTGAACTCATCGAGGAATTCTCGGGCGACACAAGAAAGTTCGTCGAAGCGCTAAAAGCCGCGCTGGACTCGCTCTCAAGGGAAATCCTTCCGCGGGATCAAACGACTTTGCAAGTCAACGAACTCGAAGAAGAAAGTGAAAAATTAGAAGATGAACTTGCGGAAGCAAAAAGGGAACTCGAAAGAGTTCAGGCAAGCTTGGAAGAAATGGAAAACTTTGTGAACATCGTTTTACAACACCCCGACGCGGATCTCCGGCGAAAGCTCGAAGCTTTGAGCGAAGCTCTCCGGCATGTTAAAAAAGACAAATTCGCCACGCCAAAAGTTTACATTGAAAGGAAAATCATCTACGCCTAAAAACCGGAACACCAAACAGACAAAGCTCAACCAAAGGAGAAAGATGGACTCAAGTGGATATATCAATACCAATGCCGAAAGAATCGACGAAGCCGTGGCTCGTTCTCTCTTAATATATCAGGCAATAATCTCAGAACTCGAAAAAGAAAACGAAAAGCTCAGAGGTCAGCTCACCGCGCAAGCGAGTCAGATCACAAGACTCCTGAACCACGTCCACGGAATTCCAGGAGCTGCTGGAATAAAAAACAGCACCAAACTGCCCTGATCAGTTATCTCGCAAACATGTGCACCAATTCAAGAAAGCTCGGACTTAGATCCGAGCTTTTCCTTTTCTAGCGATTTCTGCCCAATCTTTTCGAGCATTTATTATTCGATGCAAATTTATAATCAAAAAGCGCCCTGAATCAGAGCGCCGAGAAATTAAGTTTCGCTTCTTCTCAAACATTTGCTAACAATCGCAAAGCGTGCAGATACTTCGCTTTCGACTGCGCCGTTGGCCGAGTGGCAAGATTGTGTCGAATGTCCGCTTTTTTTACCTGCGCGGCGAGTGGATTTTGCACCACACGCTTCAAATATACAGCATACTTTTCTTCCTTCTGTTTCGTGATAGCAACGACTGCTTCCACAATGTCTTCTTCAAGCCCTGCCTTGCGTAAGTCATCAGCGGTAGTTTCGCTATCTTCCAAAACATCATGGAGCCACGCCACGATTTTGGCCCGCCCTTCCACCATCGACGCAACTGCTTCCGGGTGAGTGATATAAAGCGAGCCGTCCCTTCGCAACTGCCCCTGATGCGCCCTACGCGCAATGGCTTCGGCAACCTCTATCTGTGAAAACTCATGCATAAACAAACTCCTTTCTTTTTTTCCAAAAATACTGGAAAAAAGATAACATTCCTATTTTATGGTGTCAATTTTTTCTACCGTATCTCCGCTTTATATTTCCTAATGAGCCCCTTCGAAACTTTTTCCATCATCTTATTTGCTTCTTCGTCTGTGAGCGTCCGATCGTCCGCTTGGAACACGATTCTGAAAGCAAACGACGTTTTGCCGTTTTTTTCGAATCTATCGAATAGCGCTATGCGCCGTGCCAGCGGCCCCGCTTCTTTTTTTATACAGTCGCCCAGTTCTGCCGGCGCAACCGAAGAAGAAATGCCCTCCTTCGCTGCAACTTCGGCGGGTAAAAAAAAGGCGATGTCCCGAACAATGAACGGGAATAACGAAAACGGCTTATATACTTGGGACACGGGAGCAGGAATAGCAATATCCCACGCTTGCCGCTCCGGAAGGGCCGCGATAAGTGCATCCAGACTTAGCTCCAAAATTCCATCCATCCGATTTACTTCGCCAATCGGCTTGCCCTTGAGCCAGATTATTCCGCCGGTATCGTCAACCGTGCATGCCGTCGCAATCGGCGTCCCCAAAAATGCGACCAGGGCGTCCCGTAACTCCCGCATAAGCTGGCTTACCGGTTGTTCTTTTGATCCTTTCGGCTGCGCGAGGCCGACGCACAGCGCCACTTTCTCCCCTGCTGTGGTAAAAACCGATCCGATCTCAAAAATTTTCACCTGGGACATGCCTAAAAGCGGAAGATTAACCAGATTGAGACGCAACTGCTCTCCGATTCCCCGCGCCAGATTTGCCCGAAGATAGGGCTTATCCGCAGCGATGGGTTTTTCTATCGCCACCTCGCCGGTATTCGCGAATGAAGACGTCATCACCTCCGAAAAACCTTTCTGCGCCAAAAACTCCCGAATTTTCCACTCCCAATAAAATTGCTTATTGATGCGCGGCTCGGACGGGAGTTTCGGCGGGAGTATCGCAGGCACTTTTTCGTATCCAATGAGACGCCCTACTTCTTCGGCAATGTCTTCGGGAATCGCAAGATCGATCCGTTCCGGCGGAATAAAAAGCATGAGCATTCCGCTTTTTCCCGCATTTTTTTCCGGCGTGACTTGTATATTAAGCCGCTCGAGCACTTCTGTTATTTTTTTTGCGTTCAGCGCAATACCGATCCTCTCGGAAATTTCCTCTGGGCGAATGGCAATATGCCGTTCGACCGGCTGCGCGGGCCTGCCCGCCGGAGCCGCGGGATAGTCATCAACAATTCCCCCGAAATGCGCATCGGGACACAACTCGGCAATCAGGGCGGAAAATTCTATAATTGCCTTCGCCGTCAGGCCCGGAGGCGGTTCGTTTTCGAAACGCTTCGAAGCATCCGTGCGAATATCGAATCGCAAGGATGTTTTGCGGATATTCGCCGGGTTGAAGTGTGCGGCTTCTAAAATCAGATTCTTGGTTTCCGGCCTTACGGCCGCGCGTTTTCCTCCTTTTATGCCAGCGATGCCGAGCGGCCCCTTGTCGTCTGCGATAATAAGCACGCCCGGATCGAGATCTATATCGCGATCGTCGAGCGTGGTTATCGCTTCCCCCTTCCTCGCGCGCCGAACAAAGATACTTCCTTGTACCGCATCCGCGTCGAAAGCGTGCAAGGGCTGTCCCATATCAAACATTACGTAGTTCGCAGCATCGACAACAGCATGTATAGATCGCTGGCCGATTGCTTCAAGCCGGCTCCGGATCAATTTCCAAGCGGGCGACTCTCCGGAAGAAATTGCCTCGACACGCCTGCCAATATACATGGAACAATCCTTCTGGTTTTCAATTTTAATTATAAGCGGAGAAAATTTTTCCTCGTGCGGCGAATTTCGCTTCGGCAGCACGATCGCTTGGCCCAAAGCCGCCGCTATCTCCCGCGCAATCCCTCGGTGCGAGAGCGCGTAATGCGCCCGGTCGGGAAGCACCTTCACATCCAGCACCGTATCATCTGATTTTTTCTCCACGCCTTCCACCTCAAACGCCAAAAATGTCAAAATATCCGCCAACTTTTCCGGCGCCGGAAGTTTTTTCTTGAAATACGACTGCAGCCAGTTATAAGAGATGAGCATGATGAGCGTAATTTACTGTTAGGCCTTATTGACCCTTTATAATTTGAACCAAATCAGCGGAGTCGCAATTTTCCGCGTCTCCAGGCGAATCAAAGGAGGAATTTAAGGGAACTTCGTTAATGGAATAGTTCCCGATTCTAATATTCGCCATCTGAATCAAGTCTGGCTGATCTCCTGAATTCGTTTGTGGCGGTCGGGAAAGATTGTACATCTTTAGAAATTCTTCCGCTGTAAAATTGGTAAAACAAAATTGAGTCTTATATAGCTCCCCTTCTTCCTTTATCAAAGGGATTTTCAATGAATTGTTTTTATTCACTTGAAAATAGAACGGCAGGACAGATCCATATTCTAAGTGAAATTCTCCCTCAACAGTTGTTTCTCCAGAAAATTTTATCCAAAGAGTATCAAACGGCAACCCTGCCCCAGTTGCCGTTAACTTTTTCTTTGAACTAACAGTAAAATCACCAATTTTGTCGCCGATTTTAAGGTCATCGAAGGAAAGACTTGAAGAAACGATTATAGTTTTTTCTGGCTCGAAGAATTTGAAAGTAGGGAGTATACCTTCTTCGTCAGGATAAATTCTATACAAGATACCGTTAAATGCCGCATAAATAACTTCATTGCATTTCAAATTGATGCAATATTTTGTCTTTGTTCCTACCTCACCACCTACAAATATTTTTCCTTCGTCACTGTACATTATACCAGCGCCAGCGTGACTTTTAACGTCTGCCTGGAAAGCCTCGATAGTCGTACCGTCGAATTTCTCTGTGAACACGCTGAAGATACCTGGCGGTATTTCTGTATTTTGGACAACCACTTCTCCGGAATATTCTTTCAAAATCTTTTCAGGTGGATATTTGAATTCGAATCCGTATGTTTCGTTGCGGTAAGTTTTCCAAGTGGAGGTATCCGCCAAAGCATTTGAAGTGGTTTGAGGCGCCGATGTCGCTGTGGGTTGAAATGTAGGCGACGCAGGAACATTTTGCCGTGGTGAAACCGCCAATTTATTTTTGAAATACACCGCCGCGCCACCTACCGCGATGACGACAAGAACGATGAGTACGACGACGATTGGCACAACTCCTTTTTGGTTCATGTTTTCAAAATTGATTTACGAATCGCAAATCGCCCGAATAAAACAGCCGAATGTCCGGAATGCCATATTTGATCATGAGCAACCGTTCGATGGCGCCTCCAAAAGCAAAACCAGTCCACTGTTTCGAATCTACTCCCGCAGCGGCTAAAACATTAGGGTGGATCATTCCGCCACCCAGCATTTCCAGCCATCTGCCTTTGAACTTGATATCAATCTCCAGAGACGGCTCGGTAAAGGAAAAGTAGCTCGGGCGAAAACGCAACTCAACATCGTCCCCAAGAAACTTCTTATAGAAATACGTGAGTACGCCTTTCAAATGCGCGAGGGACACATTTTTATCCACGTACATGCCGTCGAGCTGGAAAAATTGCGCTTCATGGGTCGCGTCAGTGGCTTCATTCCGAAATACCTTGCCGGGGAAAATTTTTCGAATGGGAAGCGAGCTCTTATTTCTTTCAAGTTCCCGCGCCGTAAGCGAAGTTGTGTGCGTGCGCAGGACTGGCCTATCACTTTTGACCCCTGATCCTTGACCCCTGACCCCGTTTTGACGAAGCCAAAAGGTGTCCTGCATATCCCGCGCCGGATGAT
>CAYZZK010000040.1:0-8579 GCA_964483045.1 uncultured Candidatus Saccharibacteria bacterium | reverse complement strand
GCCGAAGGAAATCCTGCAGCTTTTGGGCCGGCTTCACTTCCGGACGAGCTACGGGCAGAACGTGCTCACGCATTCGGTGGAGATGGCGTACGTCGCGAGCATGATTGCCGCGGAACTCGGACTGCATGTCGAGATCGCGAAAAAGGGAGCGCTGCTTCACGATATCGGCAAAGCGATCGACCACGAAGTGGAAGGCACGCATGTTGAACTGGGCAGAAAAATATTAAAGAAGTATGGAATCAACGAAAAAGTCATCGAAGCGATGCAGTCGCACCACGACGATTATCCGTACGCGAGCTCGGAAGCGTATGTGGTGACCGCGGCGGATGTGCTCTCTGCGGCGCGGCCCGGAGCCCGCCGCGGAACGCTTGAGAATTACATAAAGCGCCTGGGCGATCTGGAAAAAATTGCGATGGAGTTTCCGGGCGTCAAAAATGCGTACGCGATTGCCGCCGGACGCGAGCTTCGCGTATTCGTGCTTCCGGAAAAAATCGATGACTTCCGGGCGCTAGAACTGGCCCGCGAGATTGCGAATCGCATCCAGTCCGAACTAAAATACCCGGGCGAGATAAAAGTAAATGTCATTCGGGAAATTCGGGCGGTGGAATATGCGAGATGATTAAAATCTCAACACTAACACCTCAAACTTAAAATCGGAGAGGAAAATAAACGGCCTTTACCTTTTTATTTTTACCCTCTAAACTTACTTGAATGCTCCTAAAGATCTCCAAAGCATTTTTGTACATATCAGTTTTAAGCGTCCTGGTCGTTATGACGTCGACGTTCTTTCCGTTTATCGGCGGGAAGTATTATTTTTTCAGATTTTCCGTTGAACTCGCTCTTATATTCCTATTTTTTTGGTGGGCATTTGAGGCGAAAAAAGGCGAACTGGCGGCAAAGTTCAAATTTGTGTCGGAAAAACCGCTTTTTATCGCGGTTTCCGTTTTTGTTCTCGCGTTTCTTTTGGCGTGCGTTTTCGCGAACGATCCGAATGCCGCGTTTTGGTCTAATTTTGAGCGGGGAGAAGGCGGGTTTCAGATGCTCCATTATTACGCGTTTTTCGTGCTTGCGATTCTGCTCCTCGAAAAACGGGAAGATTGGGAGATGCTGTTTATTTTTTCGCTCGGCGCGGCCGTGCTAATGATTTTGTACGGAGTTTTCGCAAATCTCGGCTGGGTCAAGACATTTATCAGCCCCTATCAAGGAGGCCCGCCGCCCGAAGGATTTTGGAACCGGCTCACCAATGCTCGTTTCCAGGGATCGCTTGGCAACCCGGCGTATGTCGCGCCATACCTCCTTTTTTCGATGTTTTACGCCGCATATTTTTTGTTTTCAAAAAAACTCAAGAATGCATGGGCAAACGGAGCGCTTTTTGGCGGGCTCATACTGATTTTTCTCTTTTTCTTCCTGCTTAGCCAAACGAGGGGAACGTTCCTGGGTCTTTGTGCGGCCGTTCTGGCTTTTCTGCTTTTCGCCGCTTTTGCAATACAGAAAATCAGAAAGCAGATTCTCATTTCTCTCGCCGCTGTGGTGCTTATCGGAGGAGGATTGGTTTATTTTAAAGACTCTCCGCTGGTAAAAAAGATTCCGGGGAGCCGAATTTTCGAAATCTCTTTTTCGGAAGACACGATAAATACCAGATTGTGGACGTGGGGATCCGCATGGAGCGGCTTTAAAGAAAGGCCAATTTTGGGATGGGGGCCGGAGAATTTCAGCCCGGCGTTCGACAAGTATTTCGATCCTCGCCATTTCGTTCCCGGAAAAAATTCCGAGACCTGGTTTGACCGGGCGCACAGCGTTATTTTCGATTATCTCGCGGAAACTGGGGCGCTCGGTTTTCTGGCGTACGTCTCGATGTTTGTTGTTCTCTATCGGGAGATGTGGAAATTTTTCCGAAAGGAGCGCGTTCCTGGCGCGTCGATCGGCTCTGCTTTCATCCGCGCGGCGATGGTTGGCTTGCCGATCGGATATCTCGTCCAGGGATCGGTGCTTTTCGACGTTTTGCCCATATACGTTAATCTTTTCCTTTTCTTCGGTTTCGCGTTTTACTATTTTTATTCGGCGCCTCGTCACGCGCCTCATCATGTAGCGGAACACAAGCATGCATAGAAGCACTAAAATTGTCTTTGCCTTGATCGGAACGCTGCTAGTGTTTGGCGTTGCCTTCTATGGAAGTTTTTTGCCGCTGCGGAAGTCTCAAATACTCATATATGTGCTTCGGAATCTCGGCGAAAGCAAGTCGATAGAGGAATTCAAAAGCAACCTCGCCGTTCCATTAAATTTCCCTTCGCCTATCGGCCAGGAAGAAGCGGTGAGAAACGTTTCGAACATCGTTGTGAACGTGGTGCAGCAGACCAACAATGCCCAGGAAATTTCCGACGTGATCGATTTTATTGAAGGGTATTACAAGCCGATTATAGACAGGGGCGCGGGAATGAGTTTCGAGCAAAATGTCTACATTTTGGGGACGCTAAATGAACTGGCGTTCATGAAAACGAAGGAGGTCAAATATTTGTCCGCCGCCCACAATTACTTCGAAGAGGGATTGCGCCTCGGTCCGAAACGCCCTCAATTTCTGTATGGCATGTTCGACATTTATCGGATTGAAGGGAATGTTTCGGGGACAACGGCGATTGCTCAACAGATACTTGCGCAATGGCCGACGGATGACAGGATAAAATCGGCGCTGGACGATTTCTTGAAGAGGGTGGCTTCGTCAACGCCGCCCAAAAAATAGCTCTCGGTATTTTATGCCTAAAGCATTGATAACCGGGATTACGGGGCAAGACGGGAGCTATCTTGCCGAACTTTTGCTTAAGAAAGGATACGAGGTTCACGGCGTCATGCGCCGCGCGTCGACTTTCAATACCGCGCGGATTGAGCACATATACGCAGATCCGCATGTCGAAGGCAAAAAGTTTTATTTGCATTACGGGGATTTATCGGACTCGAATACCATAAGAAGGTTGATATACAAAGTTCAGCCCGATGAGATCTACAACCTGGGCGCGCAATCGCACGTACGAGTTTCGTTCGACATTCCGGAATATACCGCGAACGTAACCGGCGTCGGCGTGCTCCGTATACTCGAAGCGGTGAAGGACTTTGAGGAACATATCGGCAAAAAGGTGAAATTTTACCAAGCGTCGAGTTCAGAGATATTCGGCGCTGCGCCGCCGCCGCAGAACGAGGAGACTCCTTTTTATCCGCGGAGCCCGTATGGAATCGCCAAAGCGTTCGCGTTTTACACCACGCGAAATTATCGGGAAGCATATGGAATGTTTGCAGTGAATGGGATTTTGTTCAACCATGAATCCGAGCGGCGGGGCGAAACATTCGTAACGCGGAAAATCGCCCGTGGCGTCGCGCGGATCCTGGCTGGCCTGGATAAAAAAATTTACCTGGGGAATTTGGAAGCCCGGCGCGATTGGGGATATGCCCCGGAATACGTAGAAGCGATGTGGAAAATGCTCCAGCAGAAGCAACCGGAAGATTATGTGATCGGCACGGGCGAGGCGCACACCATTCAAGAGTTTGTCGAGCGCGCTTTCGCGTGCGTGGGAATTTCAGACTGGAAGAAGTATATCGAAATTGATCAGAAATACTATCGGCCGACCGAAGTAAATTATCTTTGCGCTGATCCGAAAAAGGCACGGGAAAAGCTCGGGTGGCAGGCGAAAACAAAATTTGAGAAATTGGTCAGAATTATGGTGAAGCACGAACTGCTCGCGTGCAATCTCCGCGAGTACGCCGAAAAGATCGACGCATAGGCGCGAAAAAAACTGTAGGTCTTCGGTCGGTTTTGGAAGATATTTTAGTTTTAATTGACCCGACCCAGACCGGATGGTATCTTTGAATTACTCTCATGAATCTCGAGAATAAAAGAATATTGGTCACGGGCGGCGCTGGATTTTTGGGCCGGCACGTGGTGCAGGAATTACTTGATCGTGGCGTTCCCACAGAGAATATTTTTGCGCCGCGATCGGAGAAATTCGATTTGCGCAAAAAAGAGAATTGCGCTGCTGTTCTGCGCGGACAGGACATCGTGATTCATCTTGCGGGAACGACCGGTGGCATTACCTTTCATAAAGAGCATCCCGCGCAAACGTTTTACGACAATTTAATGATGGGCGCGGAGCTCATGGAGGCGGCGCGCACATCCGGCGTGGAAAAATTTGTCACCATCGGATCGGCGGCGGAATATCCTGAACGCGCGCCGCTGCCCTTCAGGGAAACAGATTTATGGGTCGGTCCGCCGGAGGAAATCCATGTTCCGTACGCAATCGCCAAAAGGATGCTGCTGGTCCAGGCCCAGGCGTACCGGAAGCAGTACGGCTTCAACGGCATTCATCTGTTGATGGCAAATATGTACGGGCCGGGCGATTATGCATCGACCTTCGTACTTCCGACGCTTGCGAAAAGAATCCAAGAAGCCGAAAAGCGCATGAGTGGTTTTATCGAAGTTTGGGGAACCGGCAAGGCGACGCGGGATTTTTTATATGTTCGAGATGCGGCCAAGGGAATTGTTCTTGCCACGGAAAAATACGATTCATCGGAGCCCGTGAATATCGCCTCGGGCGAAGAAATTTCGATCCGCAAGGCAGTAGAGACGCTCGCGCGCCTTATGAATTTCAAAGGCGAAATCCGTTGGGATAGGACGAAGCCCGACGGCCAGCTTCGCCGCATACTTGATTCGAGCCGCGCGGAAAAAGAATTCGGATTCAAAGCGCCGACGGATTTCGAAACGGGAATTAAAAAGACGCTGCAAAGCTACCATGCGTGATTTCACAAACAAAAAAATACTCGTGACCGGAGGAAGCGGTTTTCTTGGCAGCCATGTCGTAGAAAATCTCATTTCTCGCGGCGTTCCCCGCGAAAATATTTCCGTGCCGCGTTCGGAAAGCGCTTCCGCCGGTAAGAGTCGGCCTCGGAACGCTCGTTCGGGGGATCTCGGCGTGGCCACTACGCACGGCATTGACTTGCGGAATTACGAGGACTGCCTAAAGGTGCTCGCGGGGCAAGATCTTGTAATTCATCTTGCCGCAAAGGTGGGCGGCATCGGGTTTAATCAGAAAAACCCCGGCTCCCTTTTTTATGACAATATCATGATGGGCGCCCGGATGATCGATGCGGCCTATCGAATGCGGATCGAAAAAATTATCATCTTGGGGACAGTCTGCGCGTACCCGAAGTTCACCCCGGTGCCGTTTATGGAAAAAAATCTCTGGTACGGATATCCGGAAGAGACGAACGCTCCTTACGGCCTTGCGAAGAAGGCGCTGCTTACCCAGTCCCAGGCGTACCGCTCCGAGTACGGGTTTAATTCGATTTTTCTTTTACCGGTAAATCTCTATGGGCCGCGGGACAGTTTCGATCCCGAAAAGTCGCACGTTATCCCGGCGCTCATCAAGAAGGTCGCGGACGCGAAAGCCGCAAACGCCGCGTTTGTCGAGCTTTGGGGAACCGGCAAGGCGACGCGCGAATTTCTTTTCGTGGAAGATGCGGCCGAAGGCATCGTGCGTGCGCTTGAGTCCTACGAGAAAGCCGAGCCCGTGAACCTGGGCTCGGGCATGGAAATTTCCATAAAAGATTTGATCGGCGTAATTTCGCGATTGATGGACTACAAGGGAGAGATCCGCTGGGACAGGACGAAGCCCGACGGCCAGCCGCGCAGAATGCTCGATATATCCCGCGCGGAAAAAGAATTCGGTTTCCGCGCCAAAACGGATTTTGAGACCGGACTCAAAAAAACGATAGAATGGTATTTGGAAAATACGCGCCATGAGTGAACGGAAAAAAAATAAGTTTCGATCCATCTTCCGAATGCTCTACAGAGCGGCCCAAAAGATTTTTAAAGGACTGGGCTTGCGGAGAATCGGCGCACTGAACAAAATCCGGATATTTGTGGCCGAGCATGCAAAGGAGGAAACGGCAGTGGTGAACGGCCATATACTTCATCTGGACGTTTCCGAGGGCATCAACCTTGAAGAAGGGTTTGAAGAAAATACGACGGCACTTGCGCGGCGGGAAATACGTCCGGGAAACGTCGTCGTTGATATCGGCGCAGACATCGGATACTACACCTGTCTTGCGGCTGATCTCGCCGGCGCTTCAGGAAAGATTTTGGCCTTCGAGCCGAACCGGAGGAGCTTCTCAATACTTGAAAAGAACATCACCGAGAATCGCTTTCCGAACGTGACGGCCATCAATAAAGCGGTATCAGATGTTCCCGGGAGTATTCCTTTTTTCGAGCACGGGCCGCATAGCGCCCTCGGATACGATCGCTTCGCCACCCGAAAGCCGGCGTATTCGGCGGAAGCGGTGCGACTCGATGACTTTTTAAAAGGCAAAACGGAAAGAGTCGATTTCGTGAAAATCGATGTCGAAGGTTCGGAATGGAGGGTGTTTAAAGGCATGCGCGGCATATTGCTTGCGAACAAAAATATAAAGATTGTTTTTGAATTTTATCCTTTGCTTATAGAGAAGTCCGGCGGAAGGCCGCTCGCGATGCTCGAAGATATCCAGGCGCTCGGTTTCGCGTTCTATGATGTAAATAGGGATGGGGAATCTGAAAAAGCCATATCTCTCCAGGAACTCGTCCGGCGTTATCCTCCCGAGGACGGCAGCATGACGAATGTGTTTGCAAAACGATGAAAATAGCGATTGTGTGTTTCAACCTTTCGTGGCAGGCGGGCGGAGTGCGCCTTATTTATTCTTTTGCGCACGCGGCGGAACACCTGGGGCATTCGGTGACGATTTATGCGCCCGAAATAAATGAGTCCGCATATCCCGATCTGCGGCGGGGCCTTACCATCCGGGTTGTCGCACCGCCCATGCCGATTCGGTGGCAGTATCGATCGACCGGCCTCGCGGGACGAATCCGAGAAAAATTGGCGCGCGGGCGGGCACTTGCCGCTGCGGGCCGCGCGATTAGTGAGGCGATGGATTCGGATTTCGATATGGTAAACGTGCACGATTTTTCATATCAAATAGCCCCGCAGTATAAAAAGAAAAATCCGCGGGCGAAAATCGTCTGGACGATGAATGATCCGCCGTACATGTATCTGCCGAAAGAATCGGCGCTCTACGATGCGGCAAGCCGCATGTACAATGCTTACAAAGATATCGCCGAGCGGCGATACTTCAAGTTTATCGATGCGGTTGCGGTGCTTGTGGAAAGGAACAAGCGATGGGCGGAAGCGCGGGGAATGCGGGCGAAGGTTGTCTGGAGCGGCCTCGACTTCGATCGTTTTTCCGCATCGCCGAAAAATATTTCCGGGAAAAAAGAATTTACGCTTCTCGGTGTGGGAGCGCTCAATAAATACCGGCGGTTTGAAGACGTTATCGGCGCTGTCCGGATATTGCGCGAGAAAAAAATAAATGCCCGTGCGATCATCATTTGTAAAAATATCTGGAACGAAGAAAAGTATAAAAATGAGCTTATAGAACTGGTACAAAAAATGAAGCTCTCGGGGTATGTCGATCTCCGTTTTGGCGGCGCAACCGATGAGCAGCTCAAACAGCTCTATTCCTCAAGTGATTTTTTCGTGCTGCCGATCCACTTGCCTCCGCCGCGCGATGGATTCGGTTGGCAGCTCGTGCCTTTCGAAGCGATGGCTGCCGGAACTCCTGTTATTATTTCCCGTAAAATCGACATTGCCGAGGCGTTGCGCGACAGAGAAACGGCATGGTTCGTTGATCCGTGTGAGCCGGCGCAAATTGCAGCTGCGGTCGAGGAACTGATGAAAAATCCCGCGAAATATGGCGAGATCGCGCGCGCGGCGCAGGAGTTCGTAAAAAAAGAAATGAGCTGGGGAAAATATGCCTCGGAAATGCTGGCCTTGTAACGATTGATTTTATTGCCCAAAAGCCAAATAATGGTACAATCACTTTTTAAATTCCATGGATAATTTCATTACTCTTAGGGAAACGTGCCGGATATGCGGGCGAAAAAACCTTGTTCCGATTTTGTCGATCGGCGAACTCTTCGTGTCCGATTTCGTTGATGAGGCGCGGCCCGGCGAGCAAGAAAAACCTCCGCTGGAGCTAGTGTTATGCAACGCTAAAGACGGAGGGTGCGGTTTGTTGCAGCTCCGGCACACGGTTTCCCACGAGGCGATGTATCGGAATTACTGGTATCGTTCCGGCATGAATAAAACCATGACGGACGAGCTGAATGGCATTGCGGCCAAAGTGGAAAAACTGGTGAAGCTTGGCGCAGGGGACTATGTGATTGATATCGGCGCGAACGACGGAACGCTTCTTCGGGGATATGCAACAGCCGGCTTGAACAAAATAGGGTACGAGCCAGCCAGGAATTTGGGAAAATACAACAGCGTCGGAACGACGAAGGTGTTCAACGATTTTTTCGGCTATGCGGCATGGGAAAAAGAGTTCGACTCAAAAAAAGCGAAAGCGATTACCGCGATCGCCATGTTCTACGATCTGGAGAATCCGAACAAATTTGTCGGCGATGTAGCGAAGTGTCTTGACCAGGAAGGCGTGTTCATTATTCAGATGAGCTATTTGCCGCTCATGCTTTCGCAAAACGCGTTCGACAATATCTGCCACGAGCACCT
>CAYZZK010000039.1:0-8652 GCA_964483045.1 uncultured Candidatus Saccharibacteria bacterium | reverse complement strand
TCGGCATGGGCGGAGTCGTCGGAGTTTCAAAAGGATCAAGCGAGCTCCCGCGCTTTATCGTTCAGGAATACATGAAGGGGCCGAAGAGCAAAAAACCGGTCATCCTTGTAGGCAAAGGAGTGACGTTCGACACCGGCGGTTTAAATCTGAAACCATCGAGCGCGATTTACGAGATGCATATGGACATGTCCGGCGGCGCGGCGGTGATACACGCGATACGGGCCGCGGCGCGTCTAAAGCTCAAAAAAAATATCATAGGGCTCGTACCGGCAGTCGAGAATATGCCTTCGGGTTCGAGCTACCGGCCCGGCGATTTATTGCGCACAATGTCCGGGAAAACTATCGAGGTTTTGGACACCGATGCGGAAGGACGGGTGATCCTTGCGGACGCGCTCTCGTACGCGAAGACGCTTAATCCGTCGGTCGTGATAGACGTCGCAACCTTGACCGGCGCGGCAATGGTTGCTTTGGGCCAGCGCTACTCGGCGCTTTTTACAAACGAAAAAAAACTCGGGGAGCGCCTGCGCATCATGGGAGAAGAAACCGGAGATAAAGTGTGGCCAATGCCGCTTTCGGCGGATTACGAAGAAGAAATAAAAGGTACGTTCGGCGACGTGGCGAATGTCGGAAAAACCAGGTATGGCGGAGCGATCACGGGCGCGGTTTTTCTGTGGCAGTTTATAAAAAATGACGCGAGACAAGCCCAGCCTGTCGACATAAAAAAAAGAGAACGCGAAATTCCTTGGGCGCATATCGATATGGCGCCACGCATGACGACCATCGAAGGAGAGCAACTGGCGAAAGGCGCGGCGGGAGCGCCGGTGATGCTCCTTATTAGATTTCTCGAGGAATACATTTCGTAAAACGGCCCTTTCTAATGTATACTTCAGTCACGAGATTGCATGATAAGCGAGAGGAGCGGTAAGAATTCCGTAAGACAGAGGCAACAAGTCGTAATGAGTCCGAGCGGTTTAGACATAAAATCCGAGAAATAGAATGGACATTATCGCGCACGGCCTTTGGACAGCCGCTGCTTATAAAAGGACAAATAACTTACTCGAAAAACGCGGGGAAAAAACGCTAAGCATCCCCTGGGCCGCGTTTTGGGGAGTGTTTCCCGACCTTTTTGCGTTTACGCTTCCCTGGGTTTTTATACTATTCGGCATCGTGACCGGCAGCATAAACCCCGCGAACATTCCCGGGCCGTCTTCGCAGGAGCCACCGACGGCGCGCGCCTTTCCTTCCTACATTTTCAGACTGGCGTCCACCCTCTACAACTTCAGCCATAGTTTAGTTATCTTCGGAATAATTTTTGCGTTGGTGTATGCGGGGCGGCGATGGATTCAAAGCAAATCCGGGGCACTGCTTCATACGCAGCGAGGCGGGCCGATCCCCTGGGAAATGGGCGGCTGGCTGCTCCATATTCTCATAGACATCCCGACGCATTCCTACGCATTTTTTCCGACGCCGGTATTCTGGCCTCTCTCGCAATGGAAATTCACCCACGGCATAGCATGGAGCACCAGATGGTTCATGGTTACAAATTATTCGCTCCTCTGCGTCGTATATATATATCTGTACGCGAAGCACAGGCGCATGCATAAACAAAAAAATGCCTAATCAGCTGATTTCAAGCGAAAAAGTTATTTCCAATTTCCTGCAGCCGGTAATCCTTTTCACGTTCCTCGGCGTCCTGCTTTTTTTCGTCATCATGAGTGCGATCCTGAATTTTCACTGGACGCAATACGGAATCGATACCGCGCAACTCTCTAAAATCCGGCGCGTATATTTCGGCGTTTCGGGAATTCTGCTTATGGCCATCACTATTTTCATGCTTCTCGCGCTCTAATGCTTACGCTATATCCGAACGAAAAAATTGTACTTGAGAAACGGAAGTTTTGGCTGCCGATCGCGCTCCAGGGAGTCGTGTCCGCCTGCATCGCCATCGCTCCGTTTTTTATATTGCTTGGATTTAAAGAGTTCACGGTACCCACGTTTCAGAAATACGTGGACCTGGTTCAAGCCCGAGCTTTATTCTTTTCGGCCGTATGGACGCTTATCGTCTGGATAGTATTTTTCGTGCGATGGACGGACTACTATCTCGATGTGTTCCTCGTTACAAATAAACGGGTGCTGGATATCGAACAACTCGGCCTCTTCTCCCGCGATATTTCCGAAACGCGCCTTGAAAATATCGAGGATATGAGGGTGGAGGTTATGGGCTTCCTTGCCTCCACGCTGGATTTTGGAAATCTGTTTATCCAAACGGCGGGCGCACAAGATGAATTCGCCATAAAAAATATTCCTCAACCAACTCATGCGAAGGACGTTATCTCGCATGAGTGCGAACTTCTCGAAGCAGAAAAAAAGGTAATCGTGGTGAACCAGCCGCCGCCTGCGCAACCGCCTACCCCGCCGCCAGCCGCGCAGCCACCTGCGCAACCGCCCGCCGTGGGACTCTAGCAGTTAACTTTTATCCACCCGCTCAACGTAGTCTCCCGTTTCGGTGTTGATGCGAATAACGTCGCCCTCGTTTATGAAAAGCGGCGTAGAAATTTTTCCTCCGCCTTCAATCGTCACCACCTTGTCTCCTCCTTGCGCCGTATTGCCTTTTATTGAAGGCGGCGCTTCAATCACTTTAAAATCCATCTTGACCGGCAGCGTCACTTTTATAACCTTGTCATTGAAAACAACCGTCTCGACGATCGTATTCGGCTTCAAAAAATTCTTTGCGTCGCCGATTGTTTCGACAGAAAGGGCAAAGCGATTTTTCGGGTTCCCCTCTTCGGTGAACCAATATTCGTCGCGATGGCTGTAGATGAAAACCGCTTTCTTGTTTTGGATTTCCGCCTCTTCGAAGCTGTCGCTCCCCTGAAAATTTCTGTCCAAGAGCTTTCCCGTGATCAGGTTTTTTATCCGCGTCTGCACGACTGCTTTCCGCTGCTGCATGCGCAAGAAATGCATTTCAATTACTTCGTACGGCGCACCATCCATGATAAAAAGAACGCCTTTTTTTAAGTCTGTGTATGCGAGCATGGGATTAGTTACTGGTAAGTCTTAATTTTTAACTTATACAACTAGAGGATTATATATGCGCACCCAAAAATTTTCAACTAACTTAAACTTGACGAGGTAGAAACCATATGCCATAAAGAATCCAGCATCCCCTATGGCTTTGCTCAAGCAACAGCCAACGAAGGAACAAAACAAAAAATTCCGCACCGTCCCGCATAACTCCGTATGAAAACAAACCAAATTAACGCCGCAATATCCCGCCTTCCCGAATTCCTGGTTGTCGCCGCAATCTGCAGTCTCCTTCTTGCCATTGGTTACGGCCCTTACTCCCGACATCTCATCGTCGTTCAAAAGAAAGTCTGCATCGAAAATCTCAAACACATCGACTGCGCGAAAATGGCATGGCAATTTAAGATGAAACCCAAGAATGGCTCCGCGCCCACCGCCGCCGATCTTTTCGGTTCGGCAAAGTATATGCCTGTTTGCCCTGCCGGCGGTGCCTATACCATCGGCAGGGTGGGCGAATTGCCGAGGTGTTCTTTAGAATATAATCTCGGGCATACGCTGGCCATACAAACGCTAACCACAAAAAAATAAAGTGCGAATAATTCGACCCCGCGGAATGATCCTCGGGGTCGAAACATATCTGCATACCTTAAAAAAACTTAGGGCACTATATCTCCACAAGTAGCACTTTGCGGATACACCGGAAACTTTTACTTGAGCAGAATCCCCGACCCAGCTAGCCGCGCTAAAACCTCTTTCAGATTGCCGGTAAATGCCCCGCGCTCCTCGATCTTCATTGTCGCGACCATCGCGGCAAACGTCCCCTGCGCAACCGGAGAGGCGTATACATTTACCGCCCGGATAAACGCCGCGGCGTAGGTGTCGCCCGTGCCGGTAGGGTCTCCGATACGCGCCGGAGGAAAAGCCGGAATTTCGTATTTTTCGGCTCCCGCGAATACGCGCGCCCCTTTCGATCCTAGCGTCACAACGATCACCGCGTCGGTTTTCGTCTGCATAAACCGCACCGCTTCATCGACGGATTTTTTTTGCGCCGCGAACGTAATTTCCCTGTCGTCCAGAAACAGGTACGAAAGATGAGGCGCCACATGAATCAAATTCTCCGGGTTTTTCCAGATCAGCGATTCTCCCTGCACGTATGCAAACATTCCGAAATTGCCGAGAACAGTCTTCGCCTTGTGGATGGCGGCGAAAAGAAACGGAGAGATGTTGTCGTGAAAAAGCGGGCCGAACATCACATAATCGAACGAGTTCAGCTGGCGAATCACTTCCGCCGAGGCGTCAATCCGGTTTCGCACGTACCTGGCAACGACCGAAACACAAACATCCGGATTTGCGCTTGAATAAAAACGCTCGAACTCTATCGTCTTCTCGGCAGGAATGTGCACGACTTCGATCTGTCCAAAATTATTACGAACCCATGCGTCGTCTTTTGCCCCATAGGAACCGTACACAGTAACATCGGCGCCGAGATTCTTGAGCGCGATCGCTTCGTAATATGGAATTCCTCCGATCTTGGCCGTCGTCACCAGATCAACGGTGATTTTGTCTTTTACGATTGGGCCGACAAGCGCGACTCTCATTTCCTCGAATTATATCATCTTTCTCCCTCGTGGGCGTGATCGGCGATATGCCTCGGGAAAAAATAAAAGATGGGCAGGAAAATAAATATGGCGATGGAAATATAAATCGAAACGAACGCGAGCAGGATCGAACTTCCGTAGAGCGCAACGCCGACCAAACTTCGCTTGAACTCGCTCTTTCGCACGGAATGAGGAACGGTCTCGCTCGGGATCAGCCGGCTTCGGAAAAACACATAATGCCCCATGAGCGTAAACGCCCCGGCTCCCATAAAAAACACGAATCCATAGAGTGCGACCACCGCAGGCACCGAGGGGTAGTCGCCGATAAAAGCGGTTACGAACGGAATGACCGCCAGCCAGAAAAGCAGAAAATTGTTGTACCACAAAAGCCACTTATCCGTGTATTTGATCTCGTGAAAAAAGTGATGGTGATTTACCCAGAAAATCGCGATCGTAACAAAACTAAGTACGAAGCCCACGAATTTCGGCGCGAGGACGATAAGCGCCGCAAAAACGGCCTGATTCGAGAAATCGGAAAGGTGCGGCACTTTGATCTCAAGGATCAAGAGCGTCAAAATTATCGCGATAACCCCGTCGCTAAACGCTTCTATTCTATCCGTCGAATCGATGTAATCTTTTTCGGGCATGGTCTTTAAACCGCGGCGCGTTTTTAATCTTCTTCCTTTTTCGCCCTGATGAATCCGCGGAAATTTTCCAAAAATTCCACGAACAACTGGAACGGAAGCTCGATCAAGAAATTAAACCCGATTACCAATATGTTGAATTTGCCAAGCCCGCTGATCGCCCATTTGCCGATTGTCATGAAAGGAATCGAGACGAGATCGATGATAAAACTCCCCAACGTGGCTTTTTCCTTCATCAAGCTTATTTCTTTTGTGCGATTATTGATTCGTACGCCGGTTGCGATCACCATCGATATGAACAGCGCGAAAATCACTATGCTTGCAATGCTAAAATTCAAGCGCATAAGACCTGCGGTCAATAAATAGAGAACCACGCCAAGCGTTATAAGGTACGCAAACCGCACCAGGGTTTCATTTATCCAGCTCCGTTTTTTGGGGACAGTGACGATATATTTTTTTTGTATCCCGGGAGAAATGACATCCCTCACCTCGCCCGCCACCAGATAATAATTTTGCTTGGAGGGAAGGCGGATGAAAAGAATTATGAAAAGCATGAGGAGCGGCGGCAAGGCGATATTGATTATCAGGGTGCGCATGGAAAATGCATGAGCCAGATATTTGTCGAGGGGTATTTCAACCGCAAGGGCGACCAAAACTTTTGAAATAAAAAATGAAATGACGCTGAAAAAAGCCAATCTGTGCAACTGAATTTTCTCTTTTTTGTACCGATCCTGGTACGCATGCTTCAACAGCACTTCGAAGTTTTCATCCAACGGGCTTCCGCTAAAAACGAGGTCGCCCAACAGCAAAAAAATAACTTTTTTTCTGTTGCACAACTTTAAAAAATATCGGCCGACGGGATTTTTAAAAAAGTGGTTTAGGGTGTGTTTTAACTCCGGCAGATTTTCCGCCACTATGGCCGTTTCTTCTTCGTTGAACGCGCCCCAGCGAGGATACATAAACTTCAAAAGGCGATACCGAAGCTGATCGTCGTCCGGGCGGAACAGCGCTCTTTGAATGGCGAGAAAAAGCTGCACGTCCGTTTCTTCTTCGCTTAATTCAACGTTCCGCAGCGTAAGATTGCTTCTTATAGTACTGAACGTTGCTTCGGAGAGCATCTGTTCCTTCGCCGGCGGGAAAAGCTCTTCCTCGATTGCCGAGATGGAAATGGTGATGAGCCACTCCGAAATCTCGTCTTTTTCCATTTCATTCTTAAATATCCCGCGCTCAATAAGGTAATTAAGATTGTCGATAATTTTTTGGACATCGGCGACCTTGCCCTCCGGCACGGTATCATTCGCCAGATGCCCCGAACGAATCAATTCCTTTATCAGCGGTTCGGCGAAATTCTTCTCGAAATCCTTGAGAAAAATCCGCCTGCGCAGAATCCGATCGATCGTCCCCTTGCGAAGCAGATGTTCTTCGCTGTACGCGATCAGATTCCGCACTTTCTCGTAGAACGCCGCGAGCTTCGACGCGATTTCGTCCACATGGATTTTCTCGCCCGTATATTTTTGGCTTAGCTCCTTCGCTGTACGATACCTATCGTAATCGGCTATAAGTTTCTGAACTGCTTCTGATTTTTGCATGCGTTAATTATATAAAATTCATCCCGCCCCCAGATAGCGTACTCCAAAATATAGGTTTTGCAACGGCTGGCCGTGGGAGCAAAAAAAATTCCGCTTCAGAATACCAAAGCGGAATTTTTGGATTTGCGAGGGCCTACGCCACTAGCATAATTCATACTCGTCCTCGATTCCGACCATCCTGGCCGTTACCCAAGCAAGCAACAACAGAAAACCGAAAACGATTGCAATGAGAACGATGAGGAGTGCAAACACTTGAAAAATTCCCACGAAGAACAATTCAAGGAACGAAAACGGCCGAATGTGGAAAAGCCATTCATTGAGCAAGCTCCAGCCGGCGTACGTCATCACCGTGCTTATTGCCATAAGGAAGATCAGCGAAAAAAATCCGCAGAAAATCCATGCGCACAAGGAACTATATCCTTTTCGAGCCAAAACCCCCAGATTCCTTGAATCATCGCGAAAAGCGTCAACGCTGCCATCTATCATATTATTCACCCCCTTTCAAAAGCATTATGCATCTGTGAAAACTACTGCAACCATATTGCCACGCGCAACCTATTTTTGGCAACTGTGGAATAGAAAGCATAACTTTGACAAAATTATATTTGAGCGATTTAATTGTAAAAGTTTTGGGCCGCTGTAACTAAAAACGCTTACAGCAGCTGCTCTTGAAAACAACTCCAATAAACGACTATGAGTACGACCGAAAAAGTTGATAGCGCTTTCGGCCCCAAGCGGCCTAAGCGCTTTCCGCACGGCGCATCATGCAAGAAATGCGGCAACCCGCTATGTTCATATAACTCCGGGCCCTGCTGTTTTGCTTGTGATAGCGTACTTAACCGAGAAGTTCTGGCACAAATTGGGACGAAAACAGGACACTCGTCCAAAAAGCGTCTTCTGAAATTGAGGGCACGGGCACCAATTTGAAACAGAAACGCTGGCTCTCGAAAAAAAACAAAAAAGGATTACTCCACGCGGCGTAATCCTTTTGCTATTTAGCGCTCAATCTTTGCTAATCCAACGTTCAACGATGGGTGCAACCTGCCCAACAGCAAGGCCTGCGCTTTCCGTCTATAAGCTCCGTGTCACGATCGAAGTTCCCGTAAGACCGAAATTGAGATCGACATTCAAGAAGTCCGCTGCGGTTTCTCCGACCGTCGCGCACATCACTTTAATAAGCCAGAACTAGAGAGTGATCTATGGAACTTTATTGAGCATGTGGCGTCCGAACGATTGGGAAGATTTTGTAATGGTCATATTTTTTTATATTTTTTAGACCGCCTGTCGAGCACTGCCCGTACCGAAGGGCTTATCGATTTATCCGTGCGATGAATACAGCCCAACCAGCAGCACGGCCGCCGCATCCCTTCCTTCAGTTCGCTTACCGTCCTTTTAACATGGTCCTTTCTCGTCTCGTCTCTTTTGACGAAGGTAGCCCAGCATATCCATTCATTGCGTGCGAGCGGCGTAATATCCTCCCATGCCGCGAGCGCTTTCGAGTCAGCAGTCAAAGCATCCCGTAAATCGGCTGGCAACTTGTGCACCGTACCGGTGGAAATTACTTTTTGGGTCATGCTTTTAATCTGTTGTTTTTTTCACTCGTTATCCACGTACTCGGGTTATGTCTCTACAATCTTTCATTTCAATGGGTTTCCGAATCCCTCCGCTCAACTATACCAAAAAATGATACTCCTTGCGGGTATCATTTTTTGGTATTGCGGAAAGGGAGGGATTCGAACCCTCGGTACCTTTCGGTACACAGTCTTTCCAGGACTGCCAGTTAAACCACTCCTGCAC
>CAYZZK010000038.1:0-8674 GCA_964483045.1 uncultured Candidatus Saccharibacteria bacterium | reverse complement strand
TCATGTTTCGGCGTCGTTATCTTGCCTCCGGTTTTCTCTATTTTCTTCGCAGTCTCGTCTATCGACGCAGTTTCGACCACGATTGTCGGTTGTTGTTTTTTCGACTTCCGTTTATAAAAACCACCGTTGATCCCGCCGGGTTCAGTCGGATTTTGATCTTTATCTACTTTGGTCGTCATGGCCATGGCGCCTTCGTCGCCCCACATATCCACTTTCCACTCAAAGACCGTTTCGTAAAATTCTTTTGCCTTCTTAAGATTCGCCGCCGGAACCTCAAAATGCACCACTTTATTTTTGGACATATTTATAAAAAATTAATTTGTTCGACAGTTTAATATTAGGTATACGGTATGGGATTTTTGTGAAGTGTTCGAACGAGCCAAGTAAAATCAAGTAAAAGTCTTCCGAAGCGGCTCAAACAGCCAGTGAGCAACAGCGACTCGAGTTCAAAACCGGTCGGCCTTAGGGGGGTTGTCTTACGGGTTGACGGGCATAATTAGTTTTGCTAATTTGGATATTGCAATCGCGGTAATGTGAACCAACGAAAGGCAAGTATGTCGAAGAAGAATAATGGCAAAGATCACGGAAGCAATCGGGCAATCGAGAGGGAGCAGCGGCGGAAGCGGAAACAGATTGACCAGCAAATGAATCGCCAGAAGAAGGCATAAATGCCCAAAAAAATAATGAGCCGCGTCCTCGAAGGGGAAGCGGCTTTTTAATTTAAATATCTTCTATTTTCCCGCCGCCTGTTTTTATAAATTTATTTTGGAGCTCCGCAAGTTTCGAAGCTGGAACATGTGAAAGCATCTGCTGTGCTTTGCGCGATGCCGCCCTAAATTCGACATCCTGCGTAGCGATATCCGGATGCACTTCGAGCGCGCGATCGTTCCAGCCCGCGAGGGAGAGCCCGGCAAGCGTTCGCACCCGCGAGATAGCAACATATCCTTGTCCATGCTCGAACGAGTCACGTAAGTCCATGTGCGCGGCGTCGAGCGACATTCCCTGGCTTTTGTGAACAGTTATTGCCCAGGCGAGTCGCAAGGGGATTTGCGTAATGCCCGCGATAACTCGGCCGGCATCCTCAACACTCCAAGCAGCAGTTTCCACGATAATTTTGTGTCCTGAATTTGTTTTTATAATGGGATTATCATTTTCTTGCGAAAATCCAATAACCTCACCAAGCGTCCCGTTTACAAAGCGATGCCGAAGTATATCGTTTTTGGTGAACATCACCTTCGCTCCGATTTTGAGTTTCAGCGTTTCGGGTGATAAACATCCGTGGGTAAGCCGGTCGACAATGTTTTTCGGCCCCTGTTTTTCCATAATGAATTTATGCTCATCACCAGGCAATTTAAAAAGCTTGGCGGTGTTTATACGGTCAACGTCGATGTTGTGTGAAAAAAATTGAGTGATGCCTTCCGCTCCATGCTGCGCAAGACGCGTTTCTAAGAGCGCGCGATGTTTCGCGGAAACCGTCCCGGAGCGAATCGCCGAAAGTATTTCAAGAAATACCGGATCATCCTGCCGATATTGTTCCGAAAGATAACACGTTGTTAGGTTGAGCGTCTGCCATACCGGCGAATTAAAAGCGAAAAGAGATTCTTCGCCGCTGTCGGTCGCGGCAAAAAGCTGGCCTCCGGTTTTACCGAGCTCGTCTCCTTCGGAAATTACGGGGAGCTCACCTTCGTCGGAGACAACTCGGGGAACGATAGGAGGCAACTGGAAAAAGTCTCCGACAAGTACGACCTGCAAACCGCCGAACGTTGCAGTGCTTTCTCGGACCGCTCGGCACGCGGTTTCGGCAAGTGCGAGCGTCTGCGCCGAGAGCATTGAAATCTCATCAATAATAAGCGTATGCGCGGCGCGTATGCGGCTTGCGACGCGTTTATTACCCGTGATCTTGCCTAAGTCGTATTTCGTAAGCTCGCGCCGTATTCCAATGCCGCTCCACGAATGAATTGTGTGGCCGTTTATATGCGTGGCGGCGATTCCTGTAGAAGCAGTTACCGCCGGCTCAATGCCGTGCTCCCGCAACCACGCCACAAAGCGATTAATGGTATGCGTTTTTCCGCTGCCCGGCTCACCGGTTAAAAATACGTTCGCCCCAGTCTTCAAAATCGCAAGCGCGTCGTCTTGTGTCATTCCGATATAAGAACCATTTTCCTTGCATCGAGCATTTTAACGACGAGCGCGTCGACGCGCTGAATTTTTATATAAATTAAGATCTCCTGGTTCACGGGTTAATTATATGCCCCACTTCGTGAATAACAAAAAAACCTACTTGCATGTAGCTTTCGGTTTTCGTAGTTGAGGGAAGCATCACGCAGGAACTTTCGTCCTAAACATAAACTTCCCGAAACGGCCTGACGGTCGGTCGGTAATACGCCAGAACGTTTCAGCGAGCGTGGCTCGGAATTCCGGCGGTGTATCGCAACAAATATTTTGCATCCGTGCGATTATGGCTTCCTGGGTTTTACCTAGGAAGTCAGTATGAGTTTTTCTTTCGGCATCGCTCAGTACTTGATCTCTTAAAACGCTGAACGCTTGCTGCATCGCAATGATCTCATCGCGATTGAGGGTGCTGATTTTATGAAAAAAAGCGTAGAGGTTTTCAAAGAAGTTTCTCGAAGAACCATCTCGCATTTTCGCCACAATTTCCAGGAATTCCTGCATAGTTTGTCCTTTTTGTTGAGGTTCAAAGTACCAAAAGACGTTAACACAGTTAAGCGCTTACGTCAAGTTTTTCGGTTTTAGCCAAGCTTATTTTGAAAATGAAATAGCCAGCCCAATTCCAAACGCGATACGGGGGCACCCATGACTTTTTCGGCCCAGGTGTTCTTATAAAAAATAAAGGGCTGGAAAATCCAGCCCTTCTCTGTTGTTTGGAACTAATTTTCCCTAAGCGGGTCCCGATTCCAAAGGCAGTACCGCTTTCCCTTACTCACCTCCAGGTAGTAGGGATGATTCTCATTGTCGACGACTATGGTTCGTTTCAACGCAGAGGTAAGCCGGGAAAACATCAGCCGTGCTTTTCCGGACATTTTTTCGATCAATTCCTCCTGGTACTTATTAATACCGGCGAGTTCGAAGCAGGGTCCGTTATTGTGTGAGCACCTGCCCGAGGGTGCGTATCCGGAGCGCAAAGCTTCATCAGGACTCCAGACTTTGATGGCTGGATCCATGTCGCCAATAAGGTCCCGGAATAGATACTGCACTTGTGGTGGACACGGGACATCAGCCGACCAACTTAGATTTTCAACAACCCCGTCGTCCGTTACTTCGAAAACGACTTTATCGAGTTCAAAAACTCCCGCAAGCTTTTGATATCCCTCCTGGGTTTGAAGATCGAAGAACTGCAGTTTCTTCGCTGGGATGCCTTCCTGTTTTGCGATCGCGGTGATTATATCTTCCGCTGCATTTATGGTCGACGTTGCGGACCGTGGTCCGCCGGTTCGATTGATCCCGGAAAAGTAACAGCTATTTCCGAGGATCGCGTAAAAGACTGTCCCGAATTCCGGCCCAACCATTGGATATCCGGAGTTGGGATAATGTGCTTTTTTTAACAATGTGCGCTCCTTTCTGGGTTAACTGAAAATTACCGTATCGCTAAAATAGCATTTTTATACAGTTCTGTCAAGATAATTCACGTTTAACTTTTCCGATAATATTTTTTCCCTTTGAGCTTTTCTGGTAGCAGATTTTCGTCTGTATATAGTTTATATCCTTTGTGATAGCCGAGCTCCTTCATGAGTTTGGTCGGGGCGTTTCGAACCATGAGTGGGATGGGCAGGTTGCCATATTTTTTCACGTCTTCCATTGCCTCGTCGTACGCCATATACGCGCTCCGGTCTTTGGCTGCAGTGCTTAAATATACTGTGCCGTGCGCGAGGTTGATTGCGGCTTCGGGGAGGCCGATTGTTTCGACTGCTTTAAAAACTTCGTTTGCGACTACGAGCGCTGTCGGTTGCGCCATGCCGATATCTTCGGAAGCGAAGATCACCATTCGGCGGGCGATGAACTTCGGATCCTCGCCGGATTCGATCATTCGAGCAAGATAATATAGTGCGGCATCTGGTTGGCTTGCGCGCATGCTTTTGATGAACGCACTGATTGTGTTGTAGTGCTCTTCGCCCTTTTTATCGAATCGAAGGAATTTATTTTGGATTGTATTCTTGAGTGTCTCTACGGTGATCTTTTTATAGAGTTGACTCGCGCTTTCTAAAACCGTTATGGCTTGGCGAGCATCTCCGTTTGCCATTCGGATAAGCCAGTCTCGGGTTTCCGCGTCCATAGACATCTTCGTTTGCTCAATAATCTTTTGCATATCTTCGTCGGTAAGTTCATTCAAAACGAATACGCGGCAACGGGAAAGAAGAGCAGAGATTACTTCGAAACTCGGATTCTCGGTCGTGGCTCCGATTAAAACGAGCGTGCCTTTCTCGACGTAAGGGAGTAGGAAATCTTGCTGGGCTTTGTTGAAACGGTGAATTTCGTCGAGAAATAGAATTTTTGGCCCGGGCAAAAGTGTGCCAGTCTCCAAGATTTTTTTGATATCCTCCTTTCCGGCCGACACCGCGGAAAGTTCGTAGAAATTTGCCTTCAAGGAATTCGCATAAATTTTGGCGAGTGTAGTCTTGCCGACTCCCGGTGGTCCCCACAAGATAAACGAAAATATATGGCCCTCTTCGATAGCTATGCGCAGTGGCTTTCCCAGACCGACTAAATGTTCCTGCCCCACGAATTCATGTAATGTTGTGGGCCTAATTTTTGATGCTAATGGTTCAGTGGTCATAATTTGTTTCTTCCTGATTTTAGTGGAAGCTTTCGTATCGAAAGGGGTTATCGGAGTCGCGAAGGCGACGAGATACAGGGGATTTCTAGTAAGAAATAACCCGTCCCTTTCGATATGAAAGCTGAAACGGAGTTATGCACAGTTGTATATATTGTATATATTTAGGAGTAGTATATCATATATACATATGCAAAACAAAATAGAAAAGCTTACGGGAAAGCAGAAACAGTTTTATGAGTCGTTGCGGAAACTTATTCTGAAGCAAGGCGAGTCACCGACAGTAGCAGAGCTTGTGCGGTTGATGCGGTTTTCCTCTCCGAGGGCGGTGACACAATATCTCGAAGCGCTTGAACAGAAGGGACTTATTGAGCGCCGCAGATATGAGCACAGGGGAATTCGCCTCGTTGAAGCAGGGGAGCAAATGACAGTAAATATTCCGGTGATCGCTTCCGCCGGGTGCGACAACGTAAACGTCTTCGCCCAGCGGAATTTTGGAGACTATATTTGCGTCGCCACGGAACTTCTGCAGGGAAAAAATAAAGATAACGTTGTCTGTATAAAAGCAATCGGGGATTCGATGGTGGATGCGGGAATCAAAGAAGGAGATTACGTGCTTGTGGAAGTCACCGAGGGAGTGAACGAAGGCGACCTTGTGGTTGCGATCATAGACAGCTTCGCGGTCATCAAAAAAATTGAGTATGCGAACAACGCGGTTATTTTGAAGCCGGTGTCTTCCGACCCGCAATACAAACCGATAATTTTGAGGCGGGATTTCCGCATTTTCGGAAAAGTGATTGACGTAATTCGCGTACAAGCCAAAGGCGACATTGAAATCGTCCCGCTCTACGCGTCTCCTGAAGAGCCACGGATGGAATACAAGATCATTTGAGATATCGAAGCTCTTCGCCTAGCGCAGAATAATGCTCATTCATCTTTTTTAAAGTTTTCATATCAGTCTCGCTGATTTCAAAATCAAATACTGCAGTGTTTTCTATAAGATGCTTTTCTTGATTTGCTTTGGGCAGGGGAATCGTACCGAGCTGTAAATTCCAGCGAATAATAATTTGAGCGGGCGTTTTGTTATATTGTGCGGAAACTTTTTTGAGAATCTTATTATCCAGACGCGTAGTTCGAGTGAGCGGGCTATACGCCATGATGATCATATTGTTTTTCTTAGTAAAATCGAGCATTTCGTCGCTCCAGCCGAATGGACTCCATTCAATTTGATTCACCACGGGCACCTCTCCTGTCGCATCAATCAAATCTTGAATCAATTTCGTAGAATAATTGCTCACACCGATATCTTTTGCCAAGCCCTCCTTTTTTGCCCTCATAAGGCCGCGCCACAATTCTTCGCCTGTGCCTGTCTCTGGCGGTCTGTGAATTAGCATAAGATCGACATATTCTATCTGCAGTTCTTTAAGATTTTTCTTTGTCGCCTTGTACGCATCATCGGTTTCCTCAACTTTGGTAACAACATAAATCTGCCCACGCGGAACATCGGTGTGTCTAAGCGCTTCGCCTATACCTGGCTGGGTGCCGTAATCTCCCGATGTATCAATCATGCGATATCCTAAATTCAGCGCTGTTTCGATCGTTGCTGGCGTATCTGTAATTAACTGCCACGTTCCAAGTCCCATGACGGGTATTTCATTTCCCGTGCGTAGTTTGAGTGTCGAATTTTGATCCATGTATACAGACTAGCTCACGAAGCATGTACAAAACATGAAAGCATCAGCCCCGTCGGCAACTTGATATGGTATCCTTGTGGTATCGGCTCTAATGCTTACATTATTAAATGCAGTGATCTTGGGCATAGTGGAGGGATTTACCGAATTCCTACCGATATCTTCAACCGCGCATCTTATTTTGGCATCCGAACTGCTGCGTGTCGCCCAGTCGGAGTATGTGAAGACCTTTGAAATCGCGATTCAAGCCGGAGCCATCCTCGGAGTAGTCGCCTTGTATTGGAAAAAGTTTTTGGACGCCGAACTTTTAAAACGGATTGTGCTTGCATTTATCCCCACCGGCATTATTGGTCTCATTCTCTATAAAATCGTAAAGCAGTATCTCATCGGCAACATTGCGGTTGTCCTGTGGTCGCTCGCAATCGGAGGCATATTTCTTATTTTCTTTGAAAAGAGTTTTGCGCAAAAAAGAGAATTTAGGGAACGAGAATTAAAAGACATCACATATAGGCAGTGTTTGATCTTGGGATTGTGCCAATCGGTTGCGATGATTCCAGGAGTCTCTCGCGCGGCGGCCACGATCATAGGCGGGATGTTTTTGGGAATTGATCGAAAGACCATTATTGAGTTTTCGTTTCTACTTGCAGTGCCTACCATGCTCGCCGCAACCGGCCTTGATCTGGCAAAGAACGCTGGAGCGTTCAACGGCAGCGAAATAAACATACTCGCCGCGGGGCTTATAGCGTCGTTTCTCACGGCCATTGTGAGCATCCGGTGGCTGCTTGGCTACATCAAAAGCCATACCTTCACTAATTTTGGGATATATCGGATCGCGTTGGTACTCTTATTTCTGATTTTGTTGTCACACTAAGTTGGCGATTTTGAATCGCGCTGCTTATTCAATTATTCCATATGTACCTTAACATCCAGTCGCTCGTTCGGAACTTTTATCCAAAAGGCGAGTATGGCGCCCGCCAGAACTATCGCCGCCGAGATAGCGAAAACGTTTACGTATCCGTTAATTTGGGCTTTGAGGATAATTAAATTTATAAATTGCTGGCGCACCGCTGGATCGGCAGAATTGAGCACGCTCTCCCTCGCTATATGGAGAACATTGTTTTCCACGGAGCTGTTCAAGAATGTCGCAAAAAGAGAAATGCCGAACGCCCCCGCGATGTTTCGCGCGAGCGCGAGGATTGAAGACGCTACGCCTATTTCTCTATCCGGCACAACGGAGGCGATAATGTTGGTTCGCTGTGCCATACCGAAACCGAGACCGAACGCCATGATAATGAGGGGCAGTATGATGTCGATTGCTCCAGATTTGGCATCGAGCCGGATGAACATGAATAAGCCGGCTGCGGCAACAAGCGTGCTCGCGACGATCACACTGCGGGAGGAGAATTTTCCCGTCAGACTGCCTCCAAGCGGCGCCGCAAGCAGAAGCGCGCCCGCCATCGGAATGAAAAGATATCCCGCTTCGGTCGCGTTATATCCGAAAAATGTTTGGGCAAAAATTGGAATAAGAAATACGCTTCCCATCATCCCCATAAAGACGATGAAGTTATTCACGAGAACATTCACGAAAACCGGAATCTTAAAAAATTTCAAATCGACGATCGGTTCTTTCTGCCGATGCTCCACGATTACAAAAATCAAGCCGAAAATTAAAACTCCTGCATAGGTGATGATGCTTTGCGCGGAAAGCCATCCCCAGTCGAGGCCTTTGTCCAAAACGAGTACGAGCGAGCTCAAGGACCCGCCGAGAAAGATTGCACCCCACCAGTCAAACGCGGGCCGGACTTTGGATTCCGAGACGGATTCTTTCACAAAAAATAGCGCCATAATAATCCCTATGATCCCGATGGGCAGGTTGATCAAAAACACCGATCGCCAGCCGAAATTGTCTATGAGCGGTCCGCCGAGGAGCGGCCCGAAAACTGCCGCGGCGGCGAATGACGACGACCAGATGCCGAGCGCTTGGCCCCGTTCTTTGCCCGCCTTGAAAGTGACGGCAATGATGGCCATCGCGGTAGGGTAGTCCGCGGAGCTTGCGATCGCTTGGATGATGCGGAACGCGAGCATCGAGCCCAGATTCCAGGCCAGGCCGGCGAGCACGGAACCGAAAATGAAAATCGCGAATCCGATGATATACACTTTTTTCCGCCCGATGGTGTCTCCGAGCTTGCCCCAA
>CAYZZK010000037.1:0-8681 GCA_964483045.1 uncultured Candidatus Saccharibacteria bacterium | reverse complement strand
GTTTTTAAAAAATATGAGCTTGCCATTACCAAGACAATGTCCATTTTGCCGAATTGAATCACGCGTCAAAGAGTGGGTGAAAAACATGAGAATAAACAATCGGACATGCGGTAAATGCGGCAACTCATTTAGTACGCCATATACAGCAGAAGACGCTCCGCATATCCTTTGCAAAAAATGTTATCTTGAATCAGTAATATAACTGCATGAACATCGAAACTAAAATCTGTAAATGGTGTAAAGAAAATTTCCCGTTATATCCGGACGATCTGTCATTTTATAAAAAGATCGACGTGCCGACCCCGACGTTATGCCCCAAATGCAGATATGTGCGTCGCTTGCTCGACAGAAACGAATGGAGTTTATACCGCCGAAAGTGCGATTTTACAGGCGAATTGATCGTTTCGATCTACCGGCAAGATGCTCCGTTTCCGGTGTACAAGCAAGATGTGTGGCGCTCTGATAACTGGGACCCGATGCAATACGGTCGGAATTTTGATTTCAACCGTCCATTTTTTGAACAATACGAGGAATTGCGTCGAGCCGTTCCACACATTGCGCTTGTAAATTTCAATAGCATAAATTCGGAATATACGAATCAATCAGTGAATAATAAAGATTGTTATATGATCTCTGCGTCGGGCGGCGCCGAGAAATGCATGTACGGAAACTGGTACCAGCCCACATGCTTTTGGAGCGCAGACTGCTATATGGCCTTAAAAATAGAATTTTGCTACGAATGCATCAACGTTGCGCGATGTTCGAATTGTACGTGGTGCCAAGATTGTTTTGATTGCGTAAATGTAAACTTCTCGATCGACTGCCGGGGATGTACTGATTGCTTTGGGTGCATAGGCCTTCGAAACAAGCAATATTGCTGGTTCAACGAACAACTTTCAAAAGAAGTATACGAAAAGCGCTTAAAAGAATTTGAATGGAGCAGAAAAGCGATAGAAGATACGAAACGCCAGGTTTTGAGTCATCATTCTCGAATCCCGATCAAATATTATCATGGCGTACAAATCCAAAATTCAACCGGAGACTATCTTCAAAATGCGCAGCGAGCGCGTCTTGCATTCAACTGCCGAGAAATAAAAGACGTGGCATACGTACAAGACGTTTGGCAAATGGAGGATTCGCTTGATATAACCGAAATCTATGCGGTAGAGCAATCGTATGAATTGCAGGGAGTTTCCAATGTGCTCCACTCTATAGCAATTCGAAGCTCGGGTGTTGCCACAGATTCTTATTATTGTGATATGTCTAACGCATTAGGCGATTGTTTTGGGTGCTTCAGCCTAAAGCAGAAACAATACTGCATATTAAACAAACAGTATTCGAAAGAAGAATATTTCGCGCTCAAAAAGAAAATTATTGAACACATGAAAAAAACAGGGGAGTGGGGCGAGTATTTCCCGCCAGAAGTTTCGCCCTTCGCATACAATGAGTCCATGGCACAAGATTATTTTCCACTCTCGCGCGAAGAGGCACTTCAAAAAGGCTATCCGTGGTACGACAAGCCAGAATCCCAAAAATACACACCAACTATGACATCGGAAAAGCTGCCTCCCCGAATTTCCGAAACGCCCGCCTCAATTATCGAAGAAATAATCCGGTGCAGCTCGCAGGATTCAGAAGAAGAAAAACGGAAACATCCAGAATGCACCGCAGTATTCCGCTTAATACCATTAGAAGTTGAGCTCTATAAAAAACTGGGGATACCGGTTCCGGCAAAATGTTTTCCGTGTCGCCGTTCGGAAAGATTTTCTTTCCGCAATCCCCGCACGTTATATTCAAGAACATGCGATTGCGCCGGAGCAACATCTTCAAACAATACGTATAAAAACACCGCCCCGCATTTCCACGGAGAAAGTAAATGCCCTAACGAATTTGAAACCTCTTATGCGCCCGACCGCCCAGAAATTATCTACTGCGAGCAGTGCTATAATGCAGAAGTTATATAACATGAATTCCGAAACCCGCACCTGCCAAAACTGTAAGCAGAATTTCACCATTGAACCAGCGGATTTTGATTTCTATAAAAAGATTAGCGTCCCGTCGCCAACATGGTGCTGGTGCTGCCGAGCCATGCGGCGAATGGCATTTCGGAATATGACGCATCTCTATCCTCGAACATGCGATGCCACCGGCAAAAAGATTTTTACCACCATGCCACCAGAGGCACCAATGCCGGTATACGACCTTAAATATTGGCTAAGTGATGAGTGGGACCCGATGCAATACGGCCGAGAGTATGATTTTTCCCGACCATTCTTCGAACAGATAAGAGACTTATACAACACCGTCCCCTGGGGAATGACGACATCGATGGACTCAATTAATAGCGAATACAGCGCCACCGCATGGTCAAAAAATTGCTACCTATGCTTTGATGGAGGATTTGCAGAAGACAGCGCTTACAACGTCACACTCCAGCGTAGCAAGCAATGCTTCGATGTCATTAACTGTAAATACTGCGAACTGTGTTACTACTCCATAAACACCAGTCATTCATATAAAGTTCTTTTCTCGCGTAATTGCACCTCGTGCAGCGAAATGTGGTTCAGCCAGGACTGCGTCGGATGCACCAACTGTTTCGGCTGTACCGGCCTGAGAAATAAATCCTATTATATTTTCAACAAACCCTATACAAAAGAGGAGTACAATAAAAAACTTAAAGAAATGAATCTGGATTCGTGGACGGGAATCCAGAACGCGCGAAAGAAAACAGAAACATTATGGCTAAAATACCCTGTGAAATTCCAGCACAGCGTACAAGCAAAAGGATGCACGGGGGATTATCTTTTTAACGTAACCGAATTGCGAAATTGCTTTTTTTCTGACGACACGCAAAACTGCGCTCACTGTCAGAGTATTATATATAGTCCAATAAAAGACTGCATAGATGTAACGTCCTCAGGAGTAAACATAGAATTATGTTACGAAATGATCTGCTCGGGAGAAAATATTTCTCGAGCACTTTTCTGTTTCGATGTTTTCGCTATTACGAATTCTCACTACTCCACCAACTGCAAAAGCAGTAATAATTTGTTCGGCTGCGTAGGCGTGCGCGGAAAAAATTATTGTATTTTAAATAAAGAATATTCAAAAGAAGAATATAACGAACTGGTTCCGAAGATCATAAAGCACATGAACGACATGCCCCATGTCGACGCCAAGGGCCACGTTTATAAATACGGAGAATTTTTCCCGCCTGAGATAAGCCCGTTTGGCTACAATACTACACAAGGCCAGGAATATTTTCCGATCACGAAAGAGGAGGCGGAAAAGTTCGGCTGGAATTGGCATGATCCGGAAAAAAAGGCATATGAAATAACCAAGACTTCGAAAACATTGCCAGACACAATAGGGGACGCGGGAGACGATATTTTGAAAGAAGTTATCCAATGCGAGCATGAAGAAAATAAATCGCATCCATATGATTGCGAATCGAATTGCGCGACTGCATTTAAAATCATTCCGCAGGAACTGCAATTTTACCGCCAAGTGAATGTGCCGCTTCCACGCACATGTTTCCACTGCCGCCACTTCGAACGCATCAGCTGGAGAAATAAGCCGAAACTGTATAAAGGAACGTGCGCGTGCCTCGGCAAAACAAACAAGAAAGGGGACTATCGCAATGGCGCCCCGCATTTTCACGGAGATGCGCAGTGCCCAAACACATTTGAAACCACATATTCGCCCGACCGCGCAGAAATAATATATTGTGAACAGTGTTACAATGCCGAAGTTGTATAAAATTTTATGGAAAAAGTTATTGCTATTGAAAATAAAAAATACGAGCGGATTCCGGTAAAAACTCATCTCATTCAATTCGGCGAAAGTCTGGCCGCCGTCATGGGTCAATACGTTGTCCCAAAAGTCCAAAAAGGGGACTGGGTAGCAATTTCGGAAAAAGTGGTTTCAGTATGCCAGAATAATGTGCGACACATCTCAAGCGTGAAGGCCAGTTGGCTCGCAAAACTCATCGTCAAAGGCGTTAAAAAATATCCGAACGATATCGGCTTTTCGTTGCCGGAGAAAATGCAGCTTGCGGTGGAGCTTGTGGGCACACCGCGGATGCTGCTCGCTGTGATAGTCGGAGGGGTCGGAAAAATCTTCGGCGTTAAGGGACTTTTCTGGCACGTTGCAGGGCATCGGATATCGGAAATCGACGGCTTTAATCCCGATTCGATGTATCCCTATAATGAGTATGCTGCGCTCCCGCCCAGAGAGCCCGAAAAAGTATGCCAGGAAATTGAAAATGTTCTCGGAATTCCGGCCGCGATCATAGATGGCAACAATATTAACGTCGAAATTATTTCTATGAGCAGGGGAGTTCCGGTGGACAAAAAAACAGCCCGACTTGTGCTTTTAGACAACCCAATGGGACAGGACGACGAAATGACGCCATTTATAATCGTAAGACCAATAACCGGAACTTATAACTTTTAACATGCAACAGCTGAATTAACTAAAACGCACTCGAAGCACTTAAATTTAATGACTATTAGATCATCTCTTAAGAAAGTAACGCCATGGCCGATTTTATATTTGTATCGTAAACTTCGCTCGCTGCCGGAAGATTTTCCGGCTATAATTTTATTTTTGACCCACCCAACGCGAATAAGCACAACCGTGCCCCAACGGCTCGGTCTTATTTTGAAATTTTACCGAATATCGTATTCGATAGAATGCCCCCACGACGAGGGCGAAATGATTCGGGTGGCGTCAGCCATACTTTCACTTAATCAGTCAGAAAAATCTGTGATAGTGGAAGCAGGATCCTATAAGGGCGGCAGTACGGCGAAATTGAGTCTGGTGGCGCGTCTCGCGGGCAAGAAACTATACGTTTTTGATTCATTCGAGGGTATTCCCGAAAATCAGGAGCAGCACGGGAAAAATATTTTCGGTGGGGCGGCATACTTCAATAAAGGCGATTATACGGGCTCGCTTGATGAAGTTAGGGCCACGGTATCCAAATTTGGCGACATCGGCACCTGCGAGTTTATAAAAGGATGGTTCGAAAGCACTATGGCGGGCTTTAAAGAGCCCGTTGGAGTGGCATATGTGGACGTAGACCTCCAATCATCAACCAAAACGTGCTTAAAATGCCTTTATCCGCTGCTTGTGCCCGCCGGACGGATATTTTCCCAGGACGGACATTTGCCGCTTATTATAGAGCTTTTAAGCGATGAAGCATTTTGGGAGAATGAGATTGGAATCAAGAGGCCAAACATAAGAGATTTGGGGAAGAAGAAACTACTGGAGATAGATAAGCAATCAGTTTAAGATAGAGAAGCAGAAGATGGTCTTTCGAAAGGGGTTGGTTCGGGGTGTATAGAAAAAAATTAACTATGTGTCGTAAAACCTTCATTTTGCGACAGATGTAATTATTTAGCGATACGCGCTTCCCTAGCGCTTAATGCACGCGTCTGCTATTATACAGCTAACGTGTTCCAATCCTACTCCGCATTAACAGGAGCGGAACTAGTTAAAACGACCATGGCATCAATGCGGGTGCTATGGTCACTTTTTTTAAAATGCCGGGTAAAAATAAAATTCACTTTGTTGGTATCGGTGGAATCAGTATGAGCGCCCTCGCGCGCTACTCTAAGGCGCAAGGAGTATCCGTTTCCGGTTCAGACATCGCAAAAAGTGCTCTCTCCGACAAACTCCAAAACGAAGGCATGAAAGTGGTAATCGGACATAAACAGGAAAACATAAAAAGGGATGTTGGCCAGATCATTTTTAATCGCGCGATCGAGCCAAACAACCCAGAGCTCGCGGCCGCGAGAGCTCGCGGCATCCCGGCCATTCCCCTAGCGGAGGCGCTCGGTGAGCTTACGCGGCAATATAAAACGATCGCGATCACCGGCGCGCACGGCAAAAGCACGACCACTGCGCTTATCGGTTTGATTCTCGCGCGCGCAAAGCTCGATCCAACGGTTTTCGTCGGCACGAACCTCAAAGAATTCGGCGGAAAAAATATCCGCATTGGAAAAAAACCATATTTAGTTCTCGAAGCGGACGATTTTGATCGGGCGTTTTTGCGCTACTCCCCCGCTTACGAAGTAATTACAAACATAGATCGGGAACATCTCGATACGTACAAAACTCTCTCGGGCGCAAAAAAAGCATTCCTGCAATTTATCGCGCGGGCAAAAAGCGGCGGCGCGGTAATTTTAAATCGTGACGATAATAACTTATTCTCGCTTAAATCAAAAATTGCAAACATCGCTCGCGAAAATAATATAAAAATTCTGTGGTATTCGCTCAAAAATCCGTCGGCAAAAAAAATCAAAAAAGTCATCCGCATCCCTGGAGAGCACAATGTTTCAAACGCAACTGGAGCATATGCCCTCGCCCGCTCTCTTAACGTTCCCGAAAAAACAATTCTCTCTGCTATCGCTGCCTATCGCGGCTCCTGGCGGCGGTTTGAATATAGAGGACTATTTAATCCTCGCATAATTGGTCATGGGCCCCGTGCCATACGTTCCGCGCCCGTCTATGATGATTACGCCCATCACCCAACCGAAATCGCCGCCACACTTCAAGGATTCAAGGAAAAATTTCCGAAACATAATTTAATTTGTGTTTTCCAGCCCCACCAGGGTAAGCGCCTGCATTTACTTTTTAATGAATTCGTCCGCGCTTTTGACCTTGCAGACACGGTCGTTATTACTCCCCTCTATAAAGTCCCCGGGCGTGACGAAAAAATCAGCTTAAGATTCAGTCCTCAGATGCTCGCCAAAACGATGCAAAAAAAATATCCCGGAAAACCGATATTCTACCTCGCCGATTTAGACAATCTTAAAAATGCACTTACAACCATAACTACGGTTCCACCCACCTGCGGAACGCCTCCCGGCTCCCCTCTTCCGAGGATGAGACCCGCGGTCATTGTGATGATGGGCGCCGGAACTATAGTAAACTATACTGATAGACTACTAACCCATAAATAATTTTTAATCAAAATTTATTTTTTATGTTTGACAATTACAAAGACGGCGAAGCGTTCAAAGAAGCGAGCGGTTATACAATAGACGGCGCTTGGTATCCGCGCGTCACGAAGATCGTCTCGATTAAAGCGAAGCCGGCGCTGATGTATTTTTACGCGGAAGCGGCGAACTTTAAAGCAGCGCAAGCAATTACTGAAAAATCCGCCGAAGAAGGGACGCTGATTCACGAAACAATTGAAGGCATACTTCTTGGGAAAAACCCGGAGATTCCCACCTCTGTCGCGCCGGCAATAACCGCATTTATGAATTTTTATGAAAAGAATAATATTCAGGTGACGCCGGAGCTCGTGGAGCGCCGCGTTGTATCATATGATCATCGTTATGCGGGCACGGTCGACGCGCTCGCTTTAATCGGCGGGAAATTCGGCGTTTTGGATATCAAAACATCGCAGGCGATCTATCGCGACTACAATCTCCAAACTTCCGCGTATATGGATGCCCTGAAGGATCAATTCCATAACCTCCAGACGCGCTGGATTTTAAAAATTGACCAGACCCAAGTTTGCAATCTCTGCGGGGCCAAAAAACGCACAAAGGGTGGCCGGGAAAAAATCAAGACGAATTGGAGCAACGGAAGTTCCAAAAACTGTGAACATGAGTGGTCGGAAGTGAAAGGCGATCTTGAAATCAAGGAATTTCCCTACTGGCAGAACGATTTTGAAGCATTTCTCGGCGCGAAGAAATTATGGGAGTGGGAAAACGAATTTTGGCTGAAGAAAGTGGGATATTTATAGAAAAGACATTCGAGAAAAGCAAAAGGACGGCTTTATTGGCCGTCCTCTTTTTGTTTTTGCCTGGCTTGAGGGCAATTTTGAAAGCGTCGATTAGGGCACAAGCACGCTCTCGCAGGAAGGCGCTCCTCCCTGGGGATACGGATCATCGTCGTGGTCGTAATTGAGCACCGGCCGGCCGCCGCTCAAAAACATGTATGGGAAGTGGCTGCCTTTTTTGTCGTCCACCCGCGAGCCGACGAGATCAAAGTGGTTCAGCTCCTTTAGTATCCATGGAAAGAGAATCGCGTACGTGATCATCCTCCAAACCGTGTACGGATGCTTGCCTTCGTTTAGGATATTCATCCGAGAAACCGAAGGCCTCGTATCCAGCCGTCCCGCGCCTCTTTGCACGCCCGTAAGCAGCGAAGCGGTGGAAGGCACATTCATGTTTACGAGCATGCTGGCGCTGAAATAGCTCGCGCCCCGTTTGCCATCGAGCTCTACCATTCCCATGAGAGCATTGAGATCGGGTTCAATTTGAGGCGGCGGGACAAAAAGGAATGATCCTCTGCCGGGTATCTTATTTCGAAACGGATCCGCATCGATGTAAGCGGCGAGATTTCTGGCTTTGAGCTCCTCGATTTGGTAGTCGAAGAGTTCGTGCCGAGTGAGAAGTGCGGTGGCGGCTATGGATGCAGCTGCAGTCATATTTCCTTTGGTTGTGCGTCAAAGACGCTGGTTGGACCCTCCGATACAAAAAGCATAGTGCAATGTGAAGAGCTCCGAAGATCATGCACTTTTTTATAAGACCATGTCAAATAGCCGCGAAAACGATTGACGAAAGAGGGTTTTGCTATACTTATGTCGATGGTAAAATAAGCATTGTTCCTTGCGCCGGATCAATGCGCCGGATAGTAGGTTCCTTAATATCTTTGGGCAGCTTTCG
>CAYZZK010000036.1:0-8704 GCA_964483045.1 uncultured Candidatus Saccharibacteria bacterium | reverse complement strand
GGCGCGTTCTGGGCGTTGATCCGGCGCTCAATGTTGTGAAGATCGCGAATGAGCGCGGCATTCCGACGCTTCCGGAATTTTTTAACGCAGCGCTTGCGGAGACGATTCGCGCGGATCACGGCCCAGCGAAGGTCATTGTCGGTAATAATGTTATCGCGCATATCGACGGACTGCAGGATGTGGTTCGCGGTGTCGCGTCGCTCCTTGCAGACGACGGCGTTTTTATGTTTGAAGCGCCGTATTTGAAAGATATGTTCGACAATCTTACTTTCGATACCGTCTATCACGAACACGCCTCATATTTGGCGGTGACGCCTTTGCAAAAACTGTTAAGTCGTTATGGCCTTGAGATTTTCGACGTGAAGACATTTCCGGTGCAAGGCGTTTCGCTCCGCACGTATGCGGGAAAGAAAGGAGCGAGGCCTGTGCAGCCGTCGGTCGCGGAATTTATTGCCGAAGAGAAACGGCTTGGCATGGATACGTTCGAGAGTTATCAAGCTCTAGCGAAGGATGTTGCAGCTTTGAAAGACCGAGTGCTCGGCATATTGCGCGATTTGAAGGCAAGGGGAAAGCGTCTGGCGGGGTACGGCGCGCCTGCCAAAGGAAATACGCTACTTAACTATTTTGGCATCGGGACAGACCTTCTGGAGTACGCGACGGAGGAGCTGCCTTCGAAGATTGGGCTTTTTACGCCTGGGATGCATCTTCCGGTTGTGCATGTAGAGGAGGCGCGCAAGTCGCCGCCCGACGCGTATCTCCTCTTGGCGTGGAATTCAAAGGATGCTATTTTGAGGAATGAAAAAAGGTTTTTGGAAAGCGGCGGACAATTTATTATGCCAATCGGCAGAAAAACAGAAATTATTTCTTTATAATGGCAACCAAGAAAAAAATATTGGTCACAGGCGGGGCAGGATATATCGGTTCGGCTTTAGTTCCGGAGCTTCTCGCGCGCGGCTATGACGTCCGCGTTTTCGATAATTTGTCTTTCGGGGACTTCGGGCTTGCGGACGTGAAGGAAAAAATTGAAATCGTAAAAGGCGATATCAAAAATCCGCCGGCGAATATTGTTGATGGCGTATATGCCGTCATTCATCTAGCGGGACTTTCGACCGAGCCGACGTCCTATTTTAACCCGCGGCATACCGATCAGGTAAACCACCTGGGCACCGAATATATCGCCCGTCTTGCGAAGGCCACCGGCATTTCCCGGTTTATATTCGCTTCGTCCTGCTCGGTCTATTTTACATACGATACGCCGCTCGTTCCGCCGCTTTTTAAGGAAAGCGACCGCGTAAACAGCATATCGCCGTACTCGCTCTCGAAGCGTGCGGGAGAAGAGGCGCTTTTTGAGCTTGCCGATGAGAACTTTCAGCCGACGATCTTTCGAAAAGGGACGCTCTATGGATTCGCGCCCAAGATGCGCTACGACCTCGTTTTTAACTCGTTTACGAAAGATGCGTTTAAGCACGGGCGGATCACCGTACATGCCGGCGGAGATATTTACCGCCCAATACTGGATATACAGGATGCCGTTGAAGCGTATATCGCGGCGCTCGAACTTCCGATCGAGAAGGTCGGCCGCCACATCTTTAACGTTTCTCATTCGAATTTGCGCATCGGCGATTTCGCGGCGGAGTTCAAAGCAATCATTAAAGACATCAGCGGAAAAGACATTGAAGTCGACATTCAACCGGTCGGCCTCACGCGCAACTATAGGGCGGATAACTCAAAATATATGGCGGTATTTGGCCTTCGAGAGAGGCGTCCGATCAGGGATGCCATCAAGGAAATTTGGGACAAGATTGCGGGCGGACACGATGTCGATAATGCTCGGTATTACACAGACAAGTGGTATCAGACGCTGGGGAATAAATTTTAGCCCAGATGGCTAAAAAGCTTGTGATTCCAGCGGGTATCTGGCACAATTATTATGGCGCTTGAGCCGTAGATTATTGTTTTTTGTATCGATCAAGAAATACGGTACTGTGTATGAATTTAAGAAAAAAATAGATCCGGCGACGTGGGGAAATTAAAAATTAATCTCAAAAAACGATGGCAACAAAGTTTTACGAAAAATATTTTAGTATCCGTTTCCCGAATTATGAGTACCGAGACAAAATGTGGATTCCGGTCGTCGAGTATCTCCAGCGCTATATTCCAGAGAATAGCGTAGTGCTCGATGTCGGCGCAGGGTACTGCAATTTCATCAATCACGTGGTCGCGAAAGAAAAACACGCGAGCGATTTCGCCGACGTGGTAAAAGAATATGCCGGGCCTGGGGTGATTACGCATGTGGAAGATTGCACGAAGCTCACGCACAAAGACAACACGTTCGATATCGTCTTCGAAAGCAATACCTTCGAGCACCTCGATTACGATCAATCGCATAAAGCGGCCCAAGAAATATTCCGTGTTTTGAAACCGGGCGGGAAGTTTATCGCAATGCAACCGAATTTCAGATATTTCTCGAAATACTATTTCGACGATTACACCCATCGCCAGCCGTTTAGCCATGTGAGTTTTCCGGCGATGCTTGAGAATTATGGATTTGAAATCGAGAAAGTAGTCCCCAAATTTTTGCCGGCAACTTTCAAGCAGCGGCTGCCCAGAATCCCATTCCTGGTCAGGTTGTATTTAATGTCTCCGTGGCATCCCCGCGCCGGCCAGATGCTTGTAGTGGCAAAAAAGCCGCTTGCGAAGTAGTTGGTGCGCGCGATTTTCACGGAAAAACATGATGCACAAACTCCAAACATTGTCGCGCATGATGCGCACATATAGAAACTGGCCACGTTTAGTTTTGTACAAAGCGAAAATTTTTCCCAAAAGCACGGTGGTCAAGGTCCGGGGCGGCCCAAATTTTTATGTGCGGGGATTGCTTGAGCAGGATGCAGATTTATACGTCGCAAATGAATCTTTTTTATATGGGATTCACGATGAGATGTTGCCGTACATGCAGAATGCAAAAATCGGTTTGGATGTGGGTGCGCATATCGGCACCTTTTCCCTTTTTGCGGCAAAACATTCTCCGGCAAAAATTTATGCGATCGAGCCGGAGCGCGACAACTTGGAATTGCTCAAGAAAAATATCGCCCTCAATAATTACGGGGAGCGTATCATTCCTGTCGAGGGCATTATCTCGAGCACAACAGGGGAAAGGGATTTTTTTATTTCCGAAAACCGCGGGTTTAATTCGTTGATAGAGCAGCACGGCGCGGACTATGGCGGTTTCGCCGTCGTAGAGAAAAAGAAAGTACAGAGTTTCGCCTTGGGGGATTTTTTTAAGCTACACCGAATAGATTTCTGCGATTTTATGAAGGTGGATATCGAAGGCGCGGAGTACGAAGTTTTCTCGAAATTGCCCAGGGAGGTGTATGATAAAATCGGCATAATCGGGCTTGAGGTCGGCGGCAGGCCTACGGAGGAACGAGAAGCGCTTGAAGAACATATTCGGAGCATGGGATTTGTGGTGACGCGGCCGCGGCCGGAATTCAGCGAACGGTTCTGCGTGAACAAGAAATTAAAGGAGCGTTTTGGAACATAATTTTGCCATATACATTATTCGCACGCATGCTCGCCAAACTCAAAGATTTTATAAGACGGCACGAGGCATTGTATGGCTCGGTTTTTTTCGTGAGGAATCTAAAAGAAGAGATATATTCTTTTTGGCCGTGGGTTTCTGATGAGCATTTTGATACGGCGGAACCAAAACCTTTGCACGGTGATACTGTGCGGCAGGAACTCGTACGGAATATTTTGAAAGTTATGCCCGTGACCTCGATTGTTGAAACAGGAACGTACAAAGGCGCCACGGCAAATTTTTTCGCTCAGAATTTTTCGGGCCCGATTTTCACCTGTGAAGTTATGGGTTTGTATTTTCGCGGGAGCCGTCGACGGCTCAAGAAATACTCCCACGTGCATATTATGAAAATGTCGTCGCCTCGCATGCTCGATCATTTGGAGAACGGGCATTCCTTTGGAACACTTCCGTTTTTCTTTCTGGATGCCCATTGGTATAACTACTGGCCAATTCTGGATGAACTTAGAATAATCAAGAAACTTTCGAGCGCGCTCATCATGATTGATGATTTCGAAGTGCCCGGGCGACCCGAGCTTGGGTACGATGTGCAAATGGTAGACGGGAAAGAGATAAAAAATAATCTGGAATTTATCCAAAAAGAATTGCTGCCCAATGATAAAATATTTTTTCCGATATCAGCAGGTATATATCGCGGCTATGTGATAATCTTTCGCGGCGCCGCGGACAAGTTTTCTCGCCTCGAGAACAGCGCATTTTTCATGGCAAACTATAAGAAACATGAGTTCTCGAAAAAATGAGCTACTACAGAGGCAACTTTTATAAAGAGCGTTCCGATAAAAGAGGATGGCTCGTGGGGCAATTTATGGAGAAGAAGAGTGGCCGACATACCGATGACGTCGAGATAAAGTTTTGGAAATTTGCTAAGGGTGAGGATGCGAAACATGTCGCCAAGTACCTGAAGACTGCCGTCGAATGCGGCTTCATTTTAAAAGGGAAAATAACCGGAATTATAGGATCCGAAAAGGTGGTGCTTGAAGCGGGGGAGTATGTTGTGATACCTCCCGGCGTGGTGAGTAATTATCCACTAGAGATTTTGGAGGACGTCGAGGGATTAACTGTCAAAGCGCCGAGTGTTTATGGGGATAAGGTGGAGGTGTAACGGTGTTAACATGCCACAGAGATGAGGACGATTTATTTTATGCCTACAAGCGATTTGGGCTTGCAGGACAAAGTTTTCACGCCGAACCCGAAGCGATACGAAGGCGGCGATCAGTCCCTCGATGCCTGGGCGCGTCTTAAAGAGGCGTGCGCGAAGAGAGGCATTGCCATACATACGCATGACTTATGGCGGAAAGCAAACGCAGCACCAGATGACATTCTTGTCGTGCAGAACCACCCGAACGAACCGTTGGTATGGCGTCTGTTTTATTCCATAAAAAGCTGGCTTAAAAAGAAAAAGAGTTTTGCGTTGGAGCGCCGGAGATTTTTTAATGAGAACTATGCATATTTCCCTCGCCGCATTTTAATCCAAACGGAAACTCCCATCATAACCCCCTACGCATACAGGAAACTCGACCGGCTCATTCCCCGCATATATCAAAAAATATTTTTGGTGACGCGAGAGCCGGAGGGATACGATTTTTTTAACCATTTTCTCTGCACATCGGGAGAGGTGATTGGCTCATACTTCAATGATCCAAAGGAAAAGTTCCTTGTGCTTATAAATACAAACAAAATTTCGCATTCGTTTTCGAATCGTGAACTTTTCGGAGAGCGCTTGCACGCCATCCAATATTTTAGCGGCGTGCCGGGGTTCGATTTATTCGGATCGGGCTGGAATAAACTACCCAAAAATCCGCTCTACTGGCACTACAAAAAATATGCGGCGCGAGCGTGGCGTGGTACTGCGGAGAACAAAATGAAAACTATTGCCCAGTATAAATTTATGATTTGCTATGAGAATTCATCGTACCGGGGTTATGTGAGCGAGAAGATTTTCGACTGCATGGCTGCGGGAGTTGTGCCCGTGTATCTGGGCGCGCCGGACGTGGAAACAATCGTGCCGAAAAACTGTTTTATAGATAAACGGGATTTCAAAACGTACGAAGAGCTTCATGCATTTTTGAAGTCGCGTACCGAGAAAGATCTCGAGACGTACCGAAAAGCAATGGCGGTTTTTCTTAAGAACCGACCCATCGACGGAGTGGATAGATTTATCGATAAGATCCTGCTTGGCTGACGTATTTCATAAAAAGACAAAGGACTGCGTTTTTGGCAGTCCTTTGATTGAATTTTACTTGCGATGTTACGCGCAAATCTCGCTCGTAAGGTAGGCGACCAGCTCCTCGAGCGTGGCGAGGTCGCCTTTCTTCTGATACACGGGAATTCTTTCGAATTCTTTTGTGATCTGGGCGAAACGGGATTCTTCGACCGCGGCTTGCGAGCCGAAGGATCGCTTGTTCCAGTTCATCGGCCTTTGCGTGACGGGATGAAGGCGCATCATGTAGCTGGCATCCTGCATGGTTTTCACCCAACTCAACATTGTCCGAAGCATCTGGTGTGGTTGCGTGAGAACTGCGGCGCTCGTCCACTTTCGTTCCCGCGCCAACTTGAGGAAAGCTTCGCAATCCTCCTTCGTGTTGAAAGCCGGTTCGGTCGGCAATATCCAGTTGGCAGAAATACCCGCCAAAATGAGTCGTTGTCTCCACACTGTATAACCAGCCCATGCTTCGCCAGGAATAACTCCTCCGAAGCGTTCGCCCTCCGATCCATTTATGGCGACGTAGGTAGCTCGCTGGTAGAGGTAAAGCGATGCAGCGACGTTGAAGATGTCGTTATCATCGTTGCCGCTGGCCAACCCATGGAAGAAAACGGCATCTATTGGGTGGGTCGGCCAATCCGTGAGGATCAGCGTCATTGCCTGGAGCAGCGCAAGGTTTATCTTGTCTGCCCGTGATGGCGTCTGCGATTCGATCGAGTTCATTCGGCATCCTTTCAGTTAAGGGGTATTTTTTTCGCCAGAAAAAAAGCAAAAATATTCCTGGCTGTCTGATCAGCAATCATTCTCTAAGTTCTCAAAGAACAGAAAAATTGTAACAGATAATGTACTTATTGTCAATCTGAGGTGCGAAATCGCGTTTGAGCACGGAAAAAATTATGATATAGTGCTGGTTATGAATGAGAAGCGAACGATTTTGGTGACCGGGGGCGCGGGATTTATCGGGTCGCACCTTGTGCGCCGGCTTGTGAAAGACGGCTACGCCGTCGCGGTTTTGACGAGAGAGACGACAAATACCGTTCGGATCGCAGATGTTCTTTCTCGCGTAACGGTGCTTCGCGACGATCTAAGTGATCTCGAACGCCTGAAGAAGGTCGTCGGCGAAATACAGCCGCACGGAATATTTCATTTGGCTGCCTCGAATATTAGAAGTGGAGTCACAGCGTCGGACGACGAGCTTGTGCGGGTGAATCTGCTTGGAACAATCCACCTTATAAAAGCCCTTGAAGGGATCGACTATAAATTTTTCATAAACAGCGGCAGCTATCTTGAATATGGGACGAAAGAAAGGCCATTTAAAGAAACCGATCTATGTGAGCCGGGCGAAGTATATGCACTTACGAAGCTCGGGGCGACTTTGTATTTACAAGCCGTTGCCAAAAGCGCGGGGAAACCCATTGTCACATTTCGGATTTTCAGCCCCTACGGCCCCGACATGGAACCGGGCCGGCTTTTTTACGAAGTCGTACGGCGCGCGCGAATGAGCGAAGAAATAAAACTTACGAAGCCGGGGACGATGAGAGATTTTATTCATGTGCACGATATTGTGGACTTATATATGGAGGCCGCAGAGAAAGCCACGGATTTGAAGGGCGAGGTTTTTAATCTCGGCCGGGGCGAGGCGCGTACCCTGGAAGATCTTGTTGGGCGGGCGCTCGAGATCACCGGATCAAAAAGCGTTGTGGCATGGGGCGGAGCGAAAGAGGTGGCGTATGACGCTGGATGCCAGGAAGCGAACATGGAGAAAACTTTTTCGGTATTCACGTGGAGGCCTCGCTATGATTTGGACGCAGGAATAAAAAATATGTTGGGCTGGGTTAAGTCTTCTTGAGTTCGTAATTTTTGGCTCTTTGATTGTTTTTTACTGGACGCAGGGCGTGTCGCTCAATCTGTTATACTTAGCGTATGGTCAGATTGCTCCAGTATGCCGCGTTCCTCTCAGTAGCATTTTTATTACTTTTTCTTGCCCCTCGCGTCCATGCCGCTTACGAAATCTCTGACGGTTCCGTTACCGGTCTTTACCACATGGAGGACATGGCGGATTCCTCTGGGAATGGACACAATCTTACTGATTCGGGGACTGTGAGTGTAACTGGAAAATTTGGAAGTGCTCGTGGTACTCAAACGACGGGATACATGACGGCAACATCATCAGTGATGGATGTCTCGGGTGATTTCACCATTGGATTTTGGCTTAAACCGCAAGCTGTGGTAACAGATGCCGCATATGTACTGAAGCGCAATGGAAACCCCGACGGTTTTGAGGGTATAAGTTATGCTGAGGTGTGTGCTGCAGGCAAGTGGGAACTCAAACACCAAAATACTTGTTACAGTTTTACGTATGCGGCTCCGACGTCGAGCGTATGGACATGGATTGTCGTCGCGCGAACCGGAAGCGCTGTGAATTGGTATATCAACAATACCCTCGCGGGATCATTCACGGACAGTCAGTCAGTAAATTACAATGCGGACGTATACATCAATGGCACATCCAACGGCTCTTATAAAACGAATTTCTATATAGACGAGTTGTTCTTTATGAACGCTCGGATTTCCACAAGTACCCTCGATGCATTGTGGAACAGCGGAAATGGAGCGGAGATATGCACGGCGGCAGGGTGCGGGACCGGCGTGCCAGCAATTGATGGCAGTGCATATTTTGATGGCACGAGTGCCTGGCGTTGGCCTGTATCAGAGATTGGTTTTAATCCGATTGTTTTCAATTCTACAGACCCATTTACGATAGAGTTTTGGTATAAAACTAGTTCGACGAGTGTGATGCAGCTTCTTGATACGCGAAGCAATAGTAGTAGTAGTAGTAGCGGATTTGCGATCCAGAGAAATTCCGAGGGGATTAATTTTTCTTTGAGATGCAGCGATACTTCTTC
>CAYZZK010000035.1:0-8855 GCA_964483045.1 uncultured Candidatus Saccharibacteria bacterium | reverse complement strand
GCGTCGGAGCCGACGGGGTTCGGGAGAAATTCATTGATAATAACCATACATTTAGAACCTAAGAGCCATAACCGGAAACTTTAACCCAGAATTACAGCAGCCGGTTATCTCGGCTTACGCCCAGATGCTCATACGCCGGCGGAAGGGCAATGCGGCCGGAAGGCGAACGCTGAAGAAACCCAAGCACCATGAGATACGGCTCGAAAATATCTTCGATCACCCCTTTTTCTTCGGAGAGCGCGGCGGCGAGCGTGTTGATCCCCACGGGGCCGCCATTAAATTTCTTCATGATGATTTCGAGTAGCCGCCTATCGTGGGGCTCAAGACCGAGCGAGTCAATCTCCAGCATCTCAAGCGTCTTTTTCGCAGCGCGTTCATCTATCGCGGACTTGCTTTCTACCTCGCTATAGTCCCGCGCGCGGCGAAGGAGACGGTTCGCAACGCGCGGCGTTCTGCGCGCCGCTTTTGCCAATATCTGAACCGCCTCCGGAGTAATTTCCGTCCCCAAAATTTTGGCGGAGCGCGCGATGATTTTTTTGATGTCCTCCGTGTCATAGTACGTGAGCCGCAGTGTGGCTCCAAACCGCGAACGCAGCGGCTGCGAGAGCAGATTTTCCCGGGTCGTGGCGGCAATCAAGGTAAACGCGGGGAGGTCGAGGGTGAGCGTTCGCGCGCTCGGGCCCTTTCCTACTACCAGATGCAGTTTGCGCGACTCCATCGCCGGATATAACACTTCTTCTATAAGCGGATTCACGCGATGCGCTTCATCAATGAATAAAATATTTCCTTCCTCCAGGTTCGTTAAAATCGCGGCGAGGTCACCGGCTTTCTCAAGTGCAGGGCCGGAAGTTGTCCGTACCTGCACGCCAAGTTCCCGCGCAACCAAATACGCAAGCGTGGTCTTGCCCAAGCCGGCGGGGCCGGAGAACAACATATGATCCGCCGGTTCTTTTCTTTTTTTTGCGGCTTCGATCAATACCCGCAAGTTATTTTTTATCTTTTCCTGTCCGACGTATTCATTCCAACTCGTAGGACGTAATGTCTGGTCTACGCTCAAGTCTTCTTTGACGGGATCGGTGTCATCTGGTTGTTTTATGGAGTTTGGCATCATATTTGACAAAATAATATCTTTATGTTAGCATGACCGTAGATCTAATAATGCATACCAAGCATAGTTGTTTCACATCTGGGGGTTGTGAATTATTTCCAGAATATTTAGGATGGCTTGGTTTCGGCTGTGCCACTCCTCGAGATAATTTTAAACTCTTTTAAACTATTTAAAAGAGGCCAGAGGGTCTTCTTACGAGGACTTTGCCCCCAGGTTTGAGGCAACTAACTCTACTTAAAACTGAAAATCCGGAACTGAAAGCTCACTTTGGAGTTTTAAATTTCCACTTTTTAACTAGGCCACTCTACTCCTCCCGTTGCGTTTTCTATTTCGTGGAACGTCGTTTGACCGAGGAGAATTTTCAAGATTCCGTCCTGCTGCATCGTCACCATGCCCTGCTTCGCGGCAAGCTTTTTCATCGACCCCTCGGAAGCGTCTTTTAGCACGATCTCTTCCAATTCGGGAACCGATTCGAAGAACTCAAAAATTCCCACGCGGCCGCGATATCCGAAATTATTGCATGCATCACATCCTACCGACTCATAGATCGTATATTTTTCAAATTTCGATTTATCCACTCTCGCGGGCAGCGCGGAAATAAATGCGGAAATCTTAGACGCCAAGTCTGGGGCAACCTGCGTGAGTTTTTTGCACTGCGGACACAATCTGCGAACAAGCCGCTGGGCGATGATCAAGTCCAGCGCAGGGCCGACGGTAACCGGCTTCACGCCCAGGTTGATAAGCCGCGGGATAGCTCCCACGGCGTCGTTTGTATGAAGTGTCGAGAGGACAAGATGCCCGGTCAGGGCCGCTTGAAGCGCAATATCCGCCGTATCAACGTCCCGAATTTCTCCGACCAGAATCACGTCCGGATCCTGCCGTACGACAGATCGAAGACCGTTCGCAAAATCATATCCCGCGGCAGGATCCGCCTGCGTCTGCTCAACTCCTTCCAGCCGGTACTCGATTGGATCTTCGAGTGTAATTATCTTCGTCTCTGGATTGTTGATATGCCGGAGAAACGAGTACAGCGTTGTTGTTTTCCCCGAACCCGTCGGCCCGGTATTTAAAATAAGGCCGTTCGGCTTCGCCAAAGATTTTTCGACAATCACGAGATCATCGTCCCGAATTCCCAAGCCGGCGAGACCGACATTCGTTACCCCCGGATCCAAAATACGCATCACAAGCGTCTCGCCGAATTCCGAAGGAATTATGGAAACACGGACTTCGATTTCTTTGCTTCCCAAACTGATCGAAAAACGCCCGTCTTGCGCAATGTCTTTTATGTTTATTTTCAAACCGGCGATCAGCTTGAGCCGCGAGAGCAACGTTTCATAGTTCGACAGCGGAAGGTCAGTAAACACATCATGAAGGAGCCCGTCTATACGAAAACGAATTTTCACTTTCTTCTCTTCGGCTTCGAAGTGAACGTCTGACGCCTCGATGGAAATTGCCCCGCCGAGGATAACCTCGAGAAGTTCGAGCGGGGAAATTTTGATGAAGTTTATTTTGCCGATTTCATCCCGCACTGCAGCGAACGTTTTCAAGCGCTCGACAGTTTCTTCCATCCTCTTCCCTTCAATCCGTATGCGCCCGGTGATGACCTCGACAGCCGGCTTCACAAATTTATAGAGTTCCCACGCCTGTTCAAGACCGGAGAAGGAGGCGACGAATACTTTTACTTCGAATTGTCTTGCCTGCAAATTCTCGATCACTTTTTTCGCCGCGGGCGATTCCGGATCAAACACCGCAAGCGCCACAATGCGCGATTTGAGTTCAATCGCAGCCAGCTTTCCTTCTTTTGCGTCCCGTTCTTCGATAAGCTTCAGTGCTTCGACTGAAGAAGGAACTTTAGAAAGATCAACATACCCATAGCCCAGCTTTTCGGCGAGCTTCTGCGCTGCGCGCTCTTCGCCTTCCCGCTTTAGGAGCGATACTTGGGATTGAATATTTGCCAAACGTCCGAGATCCATTATTTAATTGTAGCTCTAAAACACACGCTTTCAAACTCCCTCGATTTAAAGACTGCTTATCTTTATGGTTCTCGCGGAGTATACTTACAAGATGAAATGGGTTGCGATTATTGTTCTTTCGATACTTGTAAATACCGTCGGCCTTTTGGCGGCGGCGAATTTTGTGCCCGGCTTCACGCTTTCCGGCGATCTCGCCACGAAAGTCTTTGTGGCGCTCATTCTTACACTCCTTAACATGACCTTGAAGCCGATTCTGCGGCTCTTTTTGGGCCCAATCATTATTCTCACGCTGGGACTCGGCCTCGTACTCGTGAATGCGCTCATACTGTTCATTCTTGACATTCTCTCGAACAATCTTATGATTGAAAGCATTCCGGCGCTCCTCTTTGGAGCCCTGATAATCGGGGTTTTAAATTTTATCGCACACTTAGCAGAAAAATGATATTGGCAATTCTTCAAATCATCGTGTCAATCGCGCTTATGGCCTTGGTATTGCTCCAAGAACGATCCGCGGGGCTTTCGGGTATTTTTGGCGGCGGAGAGGGAGGGGGTGGTTTTTACCAGACCAGAAGAGGCGTAGAAAAAGCGATCTTCATTTCAACTATCATTCTCGGAATTTGTTTTTGCGGGCTTGCAATCCTCCAGCTGGTATATAGAGGATAAATCCCGTTGAAATCTCCGCGGTTTTTTCGACAATTTTCTCACGCGATCAATGATGTGGTTTAGAAAAATTTTCCAAGCACTTACGCGCACAGAACGAATCTGGTTCGCATCCATCGCATCGGTCGCCGCCATAAGCGGCATCATCCTTTTGGGGCTCATTTTTGCGACATCAACGACTCCGGTTCCCGCTTATGGAGGAGATTACACGGAAGGATTCATAGGCCAGCCAACTTACGTGAACCCCGTGATCGCAGCAAGCGATATAGACAAGAGCATTGTTCGACTTGTTTTTCAAAATCTAGGAGATCTCGCCGACACCATCGCAACTTCAAGCGACGGAAGAACTTGGAAAGTCCGCCTTAAGGAAAATCTCCGCTGGCAGGATAATGCGAAACTTACAAGCGATGACGTCATTTTTACGATAGAAAAAATACAGGATCCGGAAAGCCAAGCGCCTCTTCCGCTCTATAAAGCGTGGCAGGGAGCCACCGCGGAGCGGCTTAGCGAACTCGAACTGCAATTCAGCATTATCACTCCGTACGCTTTTTTCCCGGATACCCTGAAAAACCTGTACGTGATGCCGAAACATATTTTTGCGGAAGTGCCTTCCGCAAACTGGCATCTTTCGGATTACAACCTCAAGCCGGTCGGCTCTGGTCCGTTCGAATTCGAGGGATATGAAAAACGCCTCGATGGGTTCATAACCACATACAAGCTCGCCCCGTGGGACAAATACGCCGGGGACAAGGCGCTCATCGGAAATTTTGACTTCGCGTTTTTCTCTCAAAAGTCGGAACTGCTTGATGCATTTAATTCCGGGAGAGTCGACGGATTTGCCGGACTTGAGCCGGGCGAGACAGCCCAGATTAAGCGGCCGCATGAAATCCAGAGTTACAGCATGCCAAGCTATTACGCGGTGTTCTTCAATCAAAACAAAAATATTCCACTTAAGGATCTGGGAGTTCGAAAAGCCCTTTCCATGGCTTTGGATAGAGATGCGCTTATACAAGCAGCCCTCGAAGGATTCGGCACGAAAGCGCTTGGGCCGATTCCGGAAGGTACACCTTACTTTTCGGAAGATAGCGTTCCCACGTCAACCGAAAGCGCGGCTGACGCGCTGGATGCCGCCGGATGGAAAATGGCCGACAGCGGCTTCCGAGAAAAAACCATAAAAAAGACTAAAATTCCGCTCGAAATAACTCTCACCGTTCCCAACATAGAATTCCTGACAAGCACAGCGAATTTTCTCAAGAGTGCATGGGAAAAGATAGGCGTAAAGGTGAATCTTTCGATCGGCTCACTCGATACCATTACGAACGACACAATAAAAAACCGCGATTACGAGGCACTGCTTTTCGGAAATACCCTTTCTATGAGCTACGACCTGTTCTCTTTTTGGCATTCATCGCAACGCTTTTCTCCGGAACACAACTTAAGTTTCTATAATAATAAAAAGGCGGATTCGCTTATCGAGTCCATCCGGCAGGACACGGATAAACAGCGCCGAGCGTCGGAGTTCCAGGAACTTCAGAAAACAATCATAGGAGATTATCCCGCAGTATTTCTCTATTCTCCGAGCTATGTCTATGTATCCGCCAAAAATATCCACGGAATTGATGCACGGCTCATAGCAGAGCACGCAGACAGGTTTATTGGAGCGAACTATTGGTATACAAAAACAGCGCGGGTATTAAAGTAAACCCCGCTCGGCCAGCTCGCGATTGAAATAGCAAAGAATCAGCGAATTAAGAATTCAACTCAAGATGCTATTGACTTATTATTCGCAGATTTGCTATACTGCAACTAACAACAGCAACGCCTCCTTTCCGAATGATGATTGATCCCAGCAAATAGACAGCGCGGATATACTCTTACCTAAGGGGGTTCCTCGTTGTGTTTCAAAAATAAATTGTCGCCGATCGGGCAGGTGGTGAAACGGCAGACACGTACGGTTCAGGGCCGTATGCCGAAAGGCGTGAGGGTTCAACTCCCTCCCTGCCCACAGCAGAACGTAAACAAAAAGAAAAACGCGAATAATAATAAAGAAGATGCCCAGAGGACTCACAACGAAATATATTTTCAGTCGAAATTGAAGTTATTGCTATAAAAGCAAAATAAAAGAAAAATGATGGTTAAAAAAACAGAGACGGATCCTGCGGATGCGCCGATGCGGCCGCGGATCAAGCCGCCGGTGGTTCCAAAACGGCCTACTTCGCTTGTCTCGCCCGGGACTCGCTCCTCTCGGCGATCCAGCGCTCCAAGCGGGCCGAAACGCGAGCCGGGCCTCGACTCATCTCGACGAGGCGGACGAAGTGAGCACGCTAGCCGGAAAAAAGAGGAACAGGAAGCCGGGATTGTCCCCCTCCGTTTTGTCCCATTGGGCGGCCTCGAAGAAGTGGGGCGGAACTCGATGTTTTACGAATATAAGAATGAAATCGTGATAATTGATTTGGGATTGCAGTTTCCCGAAGAAGAAACCCCGGGCATAGACTATATCATTCCCAATGTTTCGTATTTGGAAAAAAAGAAGGCGAATGTTCAGGCGGTAATACTTACCCACGCCCACTATGATCACATCGGCGCGTTGCCTCATGTGATAGAAAAACTGGGCAATCCCTTGATTTACGCCACCTCAATTACAAAAGCAATCATTGAGAAACGCCAAGATGATTTTCCTAATAGCCCCAAGCTTAATATTCAAATCATTAAAGACGGAGACATAGTGAAAATATCCAATTCGTTCGAAGCGGAATTTTTCGGCGTTCCGCACACGGTTCCGGAGACAGCCGGCGTTGTCCTCAAGACTCCCGTCGGCAATATGGTACATTTCGCCGACTTCCGCCTTGAATACGACGAAAAAGGCGAAGTTCATGGGCTCGAAGAATTCGAACGCATCGGCAAACTCGGCATCCATACCTTCACGATCGACAGCACAAATGCAGAAAAAGAAGGGCACAGCATCTCGGAGAAAACCGTGGAAAAAAACCTTGAAGACATTTTCCGCAAAGCGGAGGGACGCCTTATTGTAGCGACATTCGCTTCACTTCTTACGAGAATTGCCGAAATCATAAAAATCGCCGAAAAGATCGGCCGGCGCGTTGCCCTGAACGGCTATTCCATGAAAACAAACGTCCAGATCGCCCAGAATCTCGGCTTCATCAAGGCGAAAGAGGGCTCGATCATTCCTGTTGAAGAAATCCACAAACTACGAGACGACAAAATACTGATACTCTCGACCGGCGCGCAGGGAGAACCGAACGCGGGACTCATGAAAATGATAAACGGGGAGCACCGCCAGATTAAAATAAAACCGACCGATACCGTCGTGCTTTCCTCATCCGTTATTCCAGGAAACGAGAAAAGCGTTCAAGTCGTGAAAGACAATCTTTCTCGCCAAGGCGCTTTGGTATACCACTCGGCCCTGATCGATATCCATTCCTCGGGCCATGCGCCGAAGGACGATCTAAAGCTGGTGATGAAACTCATCAATCCTCGGTTTTTGGTTCCGGTACACGGCTACTATTTCATGCGCGCGGCGAACGCCAGATCGGCGCAGGAGGTCGGAATTCCGAAAGAACGGGCGATTCTTATGGATAACGGCCAAGTGGCAGAACTTACAAAAGAGGGTTTTAAAATAACGCACGAAGAAGTGCCGGCATTCTACGTGATGGTGGACGGCTTAGGTGTAGGCGACGTGGAAGAGGTCGTGCTGCGCGATCGCCGAGCGCTCGCTCAAGAAGGCATGGTTGTCATTATCCTTACCGTCGAAAGAGAAAAAGGAAAATTGCTCAAGAGCCCGGACATCATTTCCCGCGGCTTTATCTACCTTAAAGAAAATCAAGAAGTGCTCGAGGGAATCAGGAAGCGCCTTCGCGCACTCATCAGCCGGCTGCCGGCGAATCAGCCCATTGATCCGGATTATTTAAAAACTCTTGTCCGAGACCAAGTTGGGCAGTTCTTATACAACGCCACCCGCCGCCGCCCGATGATTCTGCCGGTGATCATCGAAATTTAGAATGCAAAATGCCAGGGCTCGGTGTAGAATGAGACTGATTATGAAAGCAGTCATAGCCGGACCAAAAAATCTTCCAAAGATAAAGAACTCCGGTTCAAACTTTTCTGAATAAGACCATGAAATCCGTTCTGGTTTCGGGAATACAGCCATCGGGCAAGCTGCATATCGGCAACTACTTGGGCGCGCTCAAGAATTTTGTCGATCTCCAAAATACCGGGAGGTACCAGTGTTATTTTGCAATCGTTGACCTCCATTCGATTACGGAGGATTTTGATCCGAAAGAAAAACATAGACAAATACTAGACTTGGCTGCAGATTTTTTGGCGGCGGGCCTTGATCCGAAAAAATCGACTATATTTCTCCAATCCAAAGTTTCCGCGCATGCAGAGCTCACCTGGATTTTAAACACCATAACGCCGATGGGAGAGTTGCGCAGGATGACGCAGTATAAAGAAAAAACAACAGCCGGGGGCGAAACCGAAAATGTCGGCCTTTTCGACTATCCCGTGCTTATGGCCGCCGACATCCTTCTGTATGACGCAAAATATGTTCCCGTTGGGAATGATCAACTGCAGCACCTTGAGCTCACGCGCACACTCGCCCGCAAATTCAATGCAAAGTTTGGGAACACGTTTATAGAACCCAAAGCGCTTCTCACCGAAACGCCGCGGGTAATGAGTCTTGGAAATCCCGAAAAGAAGATGTCTAAATCGCAGCCGGATACGTGCCTCTTCCTTGACGATACGCCGGAGCACATACGGGACAAAGTGAAACGCGCGGTTACCGATTCCGGCACGGAAGTAACATACGATCCGGCAACGAAACCCGGAATTTCAAACCTCCTCTCTATGTATTCCGCGCTTTCGGGAGAACCGATCAAAAAAATCGAAGCGGAATTCGCCGGGAAAAACTACGGGCATTTCAAAGCAATGCTCGCAGAGGTGGTCGTAAGCCACTTTGCCGATTTCCGAAAAAAGAAACGCACGCTTGCCGCAAAACCTAAAAAACTCGCTTCGCTTCTCGAAAGCGGTTCGAAAAAAGCAGGCAGAATCGCAACGCAAAAAATACTTGAAGCAAAGAAGAAGGTGGGTATATT
>CAYZZK010000034.1:0-8947 GCA_964483045.1 uncultured Candidatus Saccharibacteria bacterium | reverse complement strand
GAGGATATGCGCTTCGTCTATGACATAGACCTTGTATTCGCCGGATGTCGGGGACGTTTGAATGCCTTCTTTAAGATTCCGGATTTCATCGATGCCTCGATTTGAAGCGGCGTCGATTTCTATCACGTCAAAAGAGTTCTGGAGGTCTATTCCCATGCAGTGTGTGCAGGCGTTGCAGGGCTCTCCGAGCGCGTGAAACTTTTTGTCGTCCCGGCGTTTTTCGCAATTTAAAAGTTTCGCAATAAGCCGCGCCGTTGTTGTTTTTCCGGTTCCCCGCGGGCCGTAGAACAAATACGCGTGGCCAATCCGGTTTGTTTTAGCCGCATTTTTCAAAATGAGCGCGGTAGTTTCTTGCCCCAAAAGCTCATCGAACGTCTTTGGGCGATATTTTCTGTAAAGCGCGAGGGGCATGTTGTGATTATATTCTTCTGAAGCGAGGGTAACAAGTTGCTCTTACGAATGACTTACAAAGTAAAAATCACCTCGCCGGGTTTCCCGCAGGCGAGGTGATTAAAGCTGTTCACGTTTTCTTTTTCGAGAGGACTGAACTTACCCAAGCCGTTTTTTTCTTTGCAGTAGTCGCAGTAAAAGCGATAGCGCGCCCAGACATAGTGCCACCGCGCCCACGTATATGAAAGCGGTATTGAAATAGGCGCGAGGTATTTGGTCGATTTTTTCCGCCATCGCCTCCACGGCAACATATAGTGCGCTGCGTTCCAGGTACATTGCAAACCCGGCAACCGCCCCCGCTAACATAAGCATTGTGAGTCCCGCTATTTCCATTCCCAGGGCGTCATTCGGAGTAAGGCCTCCCGGCCGGAGATCTTTTCGGATGCGCAATCCCTGATAGAGAAAACCTTTGCCTTTCAGCAAGAGGAATAGGGAGACAAAACCCAGGATATACGGGAAGTATTTGATAAGCGGAGTTTCGAGAACCGCGGCTATCCCGAGCAAAAATGAAAGCAATCCCCATAGGAAATATTTAGTTTTCATAGAACAAATGTCGATTGTTAAAACATATTCCGGCGCATCCGCGCGATTGCGGCGGGTCGGAATACATTTGTTATACGCAGCCATTCGGCCGTCGTCAAGTTACAATCCGGCCACCCGGCCCTCCGCATATACTCGTAGGAAAACAAATGTTTTCCGCGACCGTGTGGCGCCTTGAATTGTGGATATCCATTGCGCTCCTCGATTCTGCGGGAAAGTATTTTACAATTTCGCTTTATAGTTTCCACGGGGTATACTTGAACAATGAAATTAACTTCCAGCGCATTGTTAGTGTTATGTGCGAGCGCCGGATTTTTTTTGTTTCTGCCTAAAAAAACGATATTCGTGCAAGCTCCGGCGAATGCAGCGAGCGAACAAGCGAATATGCGGGCGACTCAAAGTTCGACTGCGGCTGTTCCAATTTCTTCCCCGCTTCCCGTAGTTGTTCCGCCGGAGTCCGTTCCAATATCCGGCGATATCGTAAACCAGCTCCCACTCGCAAATCCGCCGACGGTCATGAAGGGAGTTTATCTTACCGGATGGTCGGCAGGTTCCGTAACACGGCTCAATTCCTTGATAGCGCTCATAAAGCGGACGGAGCTCAATACTGTCGTGATAGACATAAAGGATTATTCGGGATATCTCTCCTACGTTGTTTCTTCCACGCTGGCGCGGGATTCCGGAGCTCTCCGAGAACTTAGGATTCTCCATCCGAACGCGGTTATCAAGCGGCTGCACGACGAAGGCATTTATGTAATTGGCCGTGTTACCGCGTTTCAAGACCCGATTCTGGCGAAAGCCCATCCCGAGTGGGCTCTTAAAAACAAGGCAACCGGGGAAGTGTGGAAAGATAAAAGCGGCCTTGCGTGGATGGATCCCGCGGCGGAGCCCGTGTGGGAGTATCTTGCTTCGATTGCGAAAGACGGAATTGACCGGGGATTCGACGAAATAAATTTTGATTATGTCCGCTTCGCCTCGGACGGAGATTTATCCAACATTGGATTTCCGTTTTGGGACGGGAAAACGCCGCGGCACAAAATTATCGGTAATTTTTTCAAATTCATCCGGATCGATCTTGGAGAGGCGAAATTGTCAGCCGATCTCTTCGGCCTTACGACGGTGAACCCCGACGATTTGGGGATCGGGCAAGTGATAGAAGACGCATATGCAAATTTCGATTATGTTTCGCCGATGATATATCCCTCGCATTTCGCGTCGGGATTTTTGGGATATCAAAATCCGGCGAAGAATCCCTACGAAGTTATAAAATATTCCGTGGATCACGCCTTGCATAGATTGGATACCCTTACGACGACGACAATCGAGACAAACGGCACGTCAACGATCAAAAAAGTGATTACCCGCGAAAGGGCTCCGGGCGAAGAATTTCGGGCGAAGCTCCGGCCGTGGCTGCAGGATTTCGATCTGGGAGCCGTGTACGATGCTCCAATGGTAAAAAGCCAAATTAATGCGCTGTACGATTCAACCGGCAGTTCGACGGAAAGCTTCGCCGGCTGGCTTTTATGGAATCCCGCGAACATTTATACTGAAGCGGCGCTGGAGAAAGAATGATATCCAAATGTTAAGCGAACATCCGCGAATTAATTCAAATTTGAGATATTAAGATGTATGACCACATATGAGCTAAAACTGCCGCAATTCACGGGCCCACTTCCAAAACTCTTAGAACTTATTGAAGAGCGGAAAATGGAAGTGACGGATATAAGTCTTGCGCAGGTTACGGACGATTTTTTAAAGTATCTCAAAACGCTGACGGAGGAGCATGCGGATTTGCGCCTTATCGCGGATTTCATTTCCGTTGCGAGCCGGCTCATATTCATAAAATCGAAATTTCTCCTGCCGGAGTTGGATCTTACTTCCGAAGAAGAAGGGGCTGCGAAAGATTTGGAGCTTCGACTGCGGCTCTACCAGCAGTTAAAGCCGCTTATGGCCGGAATGCTGCATTTATGGAAGACGGGCGGCAGGGAGTGGAGTAGGCCTTTCCTTTTAACCCGAGGTACTTTCTCTCTTCCGCAGGGCCAAGCGATATTTTACCCCGGCCAAGGCATCAGTTCCCAAGGTTTGGCCCGATCCCTCGATGCAGTATTTGAGAGTTTCGCGGCGATTGCTCCCGAAACCGAAACCATCAAAGAAAAAATCGTCTCGATCGAAGAAAAAATCCAGGAGATTATACAGCGTATCCAGAAAGAAGGGGGATCGTCGTTTAAAAATTTGTCCGGCGCCAAATCGCGCAAAGACGTGATCGTGATTTTCCTTGCGATTCTTCATCTGGCCCGCGAACAGAGGATATACCTGGAACAAACGGAACTCCTTTCTGATATAATGATCAGACCCCCTAAAACGGCATCCTCTCCAAACGAAATATAATGGAACATACGCAGGACGAAAATTGCGCGTCGCTCGAAGCTCTGCTTTTTATGCATGGCGAGCCGCTTTCGTTTAAAAAGATTAGAGAGATCCTGAAATTTTCTTCTCTTGAAGAAGTGTCGGCTATAGTGTCGGAATATAAGAATCGCCTTAGGTCGGCAGGTCGGGGACTTACCCTAGTCGAGGACGATGAGAAAATCCAGCTTGTCACAAAGCCCGCCTTCGGCCCGATGATCGAAGGATTCATTAAGGAAGAACTTTCCGAAGATCTCACCCCGGCGAGCATCGAAGCGCTTGCGATAATTTCTTATTTTGGGCCGATTTCAAGAAGCAGAATCGAGTATCTCCGGGGAGTAAATTCAACGTTCATTTTGAGGAGTCTTCTCATGCGCGGGCTCATTGAGCGTTTACAAGATCCGAAAAACCCAAATACTTTTCTGTACCAGCCGAGCTTTGACATGTTGCGCCACGTGGGCCTGGAGAAAAAAGACGCGCTTCCGGATTACGCCAAGTTCCAGGAACTTCTAAAGAAATTCGAGACGGGGGAATCTGTAGACGGGGCGGTTGGATCTCCAGTTTCAGCTCCGGCGCCTTTCGAAAATCCGTCAGACGAGCCGGATTCCGCCGTTACGAGTCCTAAGTTATAAGTTATTTCGCATGCTCATTTTTCAAACAGCTCGAATTATATTTCTTGTGACAATTTCATTTTTCACGGCGCTCATCCTCACGCCCTTTTGGTTCAAATTTTTAGAAAAAGTTCAGTTTAAAAAACAGATACGCGAGAAGAGCGAAACGCCGGTTTTCCATAAGTTTCATGAGCGAAAAGCGGGCACTCCTACGGCGGGAGGCGTCATCATCTGGGGAACGGTTTTGGCGCTCGCACTCCTCTTTTGGCTTCTCGATACCATTTTCGACGGGCCGTGGCAGCATCTTAATTTCGTAAATCGGGCGGAAACCTATTTACCGATCGCCGCGCTTTTTATCACCGGGCTTTTGGGACTTTTGGACGACTGGTTCGGCGTTCGGAGGAAAGGCGGTGCGTCCGGCGGGGGAATCAAGGTGCGCCATAAGCTTATCCTCTACGCGGCCATCGCCGCAGTCGGGGCGTGGTGGTTTTATTTTCGGCTGGATTGGCACATCATCTCCGTTCCGTTCTTGGGAAGCTTCGATATAGGGTTGTGGTATATCCCGATTTTCATGTTCATCATCATCGCAAGCGCATTTTCGGCGAACGAAACCGACGGCCTCGACGGGCTTTTAGGGGGCGTGTGCCTTTTTGCAGTCTGTTCGCTCATCACCGTCGCGTTTATTTTAGGAAGATATGATCTCGCGGCATTCGGCGCTGCGATTGTGGGAGCGCTCCTCGCGTTCCTGTGGTTCAATATCTACCCGGCCAAGTTTTTCATGGGAGACACCGGCTCGATGTCGCTGGGTATCGTGATCGGCGTCATCTCAATGCTCACCGACACCACATTCCTCCTCCCGTTTTTCGCGTTTATTTTCGTCATCGAATCGTTATCGGTGATAATCCAGCTTGTAAGCAAAAAAATCAGAAAGAAAAAAGTTTTTCTCTCCTCACCTTTACACCATCACTTCGAAGCCCTCGGATGGCCCGAGTCGCAAGTCACCATGCGTTTTTGGATCATCTCTGCGATTTTCTGCGCGCTCGGGCTGGTTATTTTCTTTCTCTCGCGGTTACTCATCCAATAATCCAGTCATAAGTTTCATTGCCAAAAAAATAAATTCCCCCTGCGATCTGCTCTTCTGCAAATCTGCTCTTTGCTTGAACCGGCTCCATCCGAACGCCGTGCCCTTAATAAAAAATGTCCATTATACATGGCAGATTTTCCACCTTTGCGGGAATGACAGAAAATAACTTCAATGCTAATCTTATTGTCATAAGTCGTGAGTTATCAGTTTCTAGTCATCTTATGCTCCAATCCCAACTATTCACCAAAGTTTCCCGAAACGCTCCGGCAGGCGAGATTGCGGTAAACGCCCAACTTCTTGAGCGCGGGGGATTTATATTCAAAAATTCCGCGGGGGTGTATTCCTATCTTCCGCTCGGGTGGCGGGTTTTGCAGAATATCGCGCGTATCATCCGCGAGGAAATGAACGCGATCGGCGGACAGGAAATTTTTATGCCCGCGCTCGTGGAAAGAAAATATCTTGAAGCGACCGGGCGATTTGATCTGCCCGTCGGCTTTGACGCCATAGAAAAAAACGGCAAAAGCCCAAATTTTTCCCTCGGCTGGACGCATGAAGAGGTCTTGACTGCCATCGCTACGAAATTTATAAGCTCATACAACGATCTGCCGTTCTCTGCGTATCAGATTCAAACGAAGTTCCGGAATGAGGCGCGCGCCAAATCCGGCCTCTTGCGCGGCAGGGAGTTCATGATGAAAGATTTATATAGCTTTCATGAGACCGAAGAAGACTTGAATCAATTCTATGAAAAAGTAGCGGTCGCATACCACAAAATTTTCAGCCGCGTCGGGGTGAAAGCGATTTATGCGCTCGCGGCCGGCGGGGACTTTACCCTCAAAAACACGCACGAGTTTCAAGTCATCGCCGATGTCGGCGAAGACCTCATTTATGTGTGTTCGAAATGCGGCTATGCCGAAAATAAAGAAATTTCAAAGCTGAAAAACGGCGCCAAGTGCCCGGCGTGCGACGGCGAAGTAGAAGAAAAAAAATCGATAGAGGTTGGAAATATTTTCCCTCTCGGGACGAAATATTCCGAAGCGTTCAACCTCCACTTTACGGATAAAAACGGAGATAAAAAACTCGTCGTGATGGGCTCATACGGAATCGGCTTGGGGCGGCTTATGGGGACAGTGGTGGAATTGTATCATGACGACGGGGGAATTCGGTGGCCCGAATCTATCGCTCCGTATTCGGTTCACCTTTTGGAATTGAACGACGCAAAAGGGCGCGGAATCTACGACTCTTTACAGCGGGCTGGCGTTCAGGTACTTTATGACGATAGAGACATGTCTGCCGGCCAAAAACTCGTCGAATCGGATTTCATCGGAATTCCCCTGCGGATAGTTGTAAGTCCGAAACTTGGCGATGGGAAAGTCGAGTTGAAGCAGCGGAGCGAAAAACAGGCAGAAGTTATTGCCGCCGAGGTTTCTGAAATAGTAAAACGGCTCGGCAAATAAATTTCGAGATTTTATTCCGATTAAAAAATTACTTCGAGCCAACTCGAGATTCACACAATGAAATTTCTGAACAATATTTTTACCGATATCGGAATCGACCTGGGCACGGCCAATTCTCTGGTGTATTTGAAGGGACGCGGCGTTGTTATTAACGAGCCCACGGTGGCCGCGATAAACACCAAAATAAATAAAATCATCGCGGTTGGCGAGGAAGCGAAAAAAATGATCGGGCGGACGCCTCCACACATAAATGTCGTGCGGCCGCTTATAAACGGAGTTATCTCCGACTTTGAAATGACGCAGGAATTTCTGCGCGAACTCTTGCTGCGGTTGCGGACAAACCGGATTTTGATGAGCTACAGGCGGGCCGTGCTTGCGATACCGAACGATCTTACGGAAGTGGAGAGGAAGTCGGTTGAAGATGCGGCGGTAAATACCGGCTGTTCGCACGTATTTCTGGCCGAATCGCCGATTGCGGCGGCGCTCGGCGCGGGCCTTCCGATTACGGAGCCGACGGCCTGTTTGATCGTGGACATCGGCGGAGGGACGACTGACATTGCGGTAATTTCTTTGGGAGGAACGGTGGTTTCTAAGACGCTCAAAATCGCGGGAGACAAATTTAACGAAGACATTACGCGGTTTGTTCGCGACGAGTTCCGCTTGGCAATCGGGGAATCTACGGCGGAATTCGCAAAAATGTCCGTCGGTTCCGCGCTGCCCACAAGCGAAAAGCTCGACGTGGCGATCCGGGGGCGCGATTTTGCCACGGGTCTTCCCCGCGAAGTCATCATCAAAGACAATCATATTCGCGCTGCCCTGGGCAAATCCCTGGTCGCGATCGTGGAATCCATTCATGAAGTTATCGAAACGACGCCGCCGGAATTGGTGGGTGATGTTTTAAATCGGGGGATTTACTTATGCGGCGGCGGAGCTTTGCTTCGAAATTTTGGAGAGCTCATCAATAAAGAAATTTGCGTTCCAGTGCGTATCGTGGAGGATCCGCTCACGTGTGTCATTCGTGGCCTGGGGAATATCGTGGAAGAATTTGATTTGTACAAAGGGTTATTGAGCACTTCGCCTAAGCCGCTTTCTATCAATCTCTAGTGAAAAAAAGGTTTATTTTTGTGTCGAGTCTGGTATTGTTCGCTGCGGTTCTCTTTGCTTTTAAGCAGTCGTATGGTTTTCGCTTGCGTACCATGCTTGCCCCATCTTCCATGGCTACCGGGGCCGCGGACACACCTGCTCTTATAGCCGAAAACGAAAGGTTAAAAGCCGAGCTTGCGGAACTCCAAAACATAAAATCGCAGCTTCCTCCAAAATCCGAAAAGAGTCTTGAGGCGATCGTATATTCCCGATATCCGCTGAATTTCAAAAGCGAGCTTTTGGTAAACGCCGGAACCAGGGAAAAAGTCTCGAAAGACAAAGCTGTTACATTCGAGGGGTTGCTTATCGGGAAGGTAAGCGAGGTTTTTGAAGAAACTGCACTCGTCCAAACGGTGTTTGATGAAAGATTTCAGCTTGCCGTCCGGATTGGAAAAAACGGCGCCCAAGCGCTTCTTCGAGGTGGTTCTTTCCCGACGCTCGACTTGATTTCGCCTAGTGAAACGATTCAGCCGGGAGATATCGTATATTCAGCCGGAGCTGATTTCGCATACGGTCTTCCTGTGGCGGAAATAAAAGAGGTTCGCGTCTCGGACGACAAACTCTTTCAAATTGCGACGCTTAATATTCCATACGACATCGGGCGGATCAGCGCGGTGTCCATTGCCGAGTAAATGAATGTAAAACTTTTCGCCGCTTTTTTCTTGGTCATCATAGGGATGCTTTTAGAGTTGCTTATCGGTGATTCTACGGGAGTTTGGCTTAACTTCGCACTCGCTGCGCTTATTGCTCTCTCCTTTTTTTGCACATTTTTCGAAATTCTTTTTCTGACTCTGTTCGTCCTTCTGGTACTGAATTGGCAACCCGGAATCAGTTTGGAGCTGATCGTTTTTGGAGCAATCCCGGTCGGGTCATTCTTTTTGAGAAAATTTATTCCGCTTGAGCCGTGGGCGGAAAATATGTTTTTTACTTGTGCGGGCATTATCCTGTTCTATTCGCTGTTCGGCATTCACATTATTGGGCATTATCCGGCGTTATTCCTTGGCGACCTCGCCGCGAGTCTTCTGTATTCGGTTGGCGTTTTTAGGGCGATGTCTTTGTCTTTCCCAGCGGAAAACAACGTTCTAGATTTCTAAATCGCCCCGCGCGGAAAGGGGATATCGTTTTTTCCGCAGAAACGCAAAATATCCCGCGGCGCCTATCATTGCAGCATTGTCGAGGTTATAGGCGGAATCGGGAACGAAAAAGTTTAAACCGAGTTTTTTGGATTCGTCCTTCATGCGCTTGCGGAGAGATTTATTTGC
>CAYZZK010000033.1:0-8948 GCA_964483045.1 uncultured Candidatus Saccharibacteria bacterium | reverse complement strand
GCCTTTCCTCCGTCGCAGATGTCCGTGATTATCACGCGGCCCCGTAAGGGTCACCATTGTTCCATCGGGAACTTCGTTTTTCATCTCTATCTCCTTTTGTTTATTGTTTTCAAATCAGCGCGTGTACAGATTTTTTTGTTCACGTTGGGTTTATCCTATGGGCAGTAAAAGCAAAAGGCAAGTTCTTGCGAACCTGCCTATGTTTTTTATGCACAGAATTTTGGCTACGGACGGAGGGATTATCCAGAGTTGCTCGTATCCGGGTTTCCCAGAATGATCCGCAAGATGTTGTCGTTTCCAATTTCGACGTCGCCGAAAAATTCGATCCAGCCGACCACTCCATCCATGTTTGTTCCGCCATTTTTATTTGAGCGCCAGAGAAAGTTTTCCGTTCCTTTGGCTTTGCCGGTGATGACGCAATCCGCAATCTGAATCTCGCCGCTCATGCTATGGCCGGGCCGTCCAAAGCAGCAGCGCCATGAATGGCCATTTCCGGTTTTAATATTCTGTCCATTCGCTGCTACACAAACCCAGGTCTTTTTTTTGGTAATCATACTGCTCGTAGGGTACGGCCTGGTTTGCGGCCTGTCAAATATATTTGCCTCGCGAGATCATACTCATGTAATCGATCGTGCGATTGCAGAGACGGCGAGAATTCCCAGAAAATTTGCGGTAAAGGAAAATAATACGAAGAGAGGCGTTTTGGTTTTCGCGAACCCGAGAAGCATGATTCCGAGTTCGTCGGGGAGTGGCGAGGCGATGATGAGTGCGGCGATAAACGGGGAGAACCCCCGGAAAAGCTTTGATCTGAATATGTCGCGCAATTGCCGCGCTCCGGTTTTGCCCATGAGCGCCATCAAGTCGTTCGATAGGCGGTCCTTAGTGAACGAAAATAGAATCATGTCGCCGCAGAGCGCGCCAAGTCCGCCAAAAAACGATGTTAGCAAAATCGGGTTCGATTGGCTGATTTTCCCGAGGAACACAAGTGCGGGAACGGTTGTGAAGATGGAAGTGAAAAACATGCCTCCCAAAAAACTTTCGAGCAGCGTAGCGCTTCGCGTTGTCTCAAGAAAGCGGCCGAGCGCATCGCTTTTCACGAGCCAGAGTGTAAATGCAATACTGATTTCGATGATCAAAAGATCCTGGAGCAACTTTTTCCGCTTTTCAGTACCGGAGTCTGCCATGCTATTCACATAATTCTAGCATGAGAAGACGGCTCGGAGAACCAATCGGCAATCCGGGGCATAAAGGTTTTTTTCGAAAGAAAACGAGGAAAAAAAGAACGCCATGGTCCGCACGGCGCTCTTGTGAAATATTTTTGGTAATATCGTGTTAGCGTGTTTCAACCGAAAAGAATTCTTGCCGGTTCTCTGTGGCGACGGGGATAGTGACTCTATCATTTCCGCCGTCGATTGTTTGAACGATGCTCCACCTGTCGAGCGGCGCATCTATGCGCGGCGCGGAAAGGAGATCGTAAACCGTGTTTGTGCAGGCGAACCATTCGATCGCTGCTCCGGTTCCCGGCCGCCGTATAGCGAGTTTCGGCTTCATGATTCGGGCGAGTACGGACGCAATCCGGAGCGCCATCCTGCGATACCCTTCGTCATTAGGATGTGTTCCCCCAATAGTGAAAGGGCTTGCAATAATATCGGCTAAAATATCCGGAACGAATGCCGAGCGGGTGCTCGTGTAGAGCTCATGAAATTCCTCGCGGTATCGGTCTTCGAGGATTCCGCCGTAGATCCCAAGGACGAGCGTGACCGCTCCGGCATTCTGCGCGGCGGCAACGATTGTGTGCAGATTGCTGAAGGTTTGGGAAACAGGCATTTGCTGGAGGAGGTCGTTGCCTCCGAGGAGTATGATAACCGCGTCCGGGCGGCGGCTTACCACGTCCCGATCGAGGCGCAGCAGCGCGTCTTCCGTAGTTTCGCCGCTTACGCCGGCGCGTACGATCTCATAGCCGGTATACGCTTCGAGCCAATCCACGAGGTTCGACTGCGTCGCTCCGACTCCCTGGATAAGACTATCCCCGAAAGCCACGATGGTGTTTCCGCGCGGCGGATAATGAAGCGCGTTCGTCACGAGCGAGACGGTTGGAAAAACCGAAATATGCGCAGAGGCCATTTCAAAGTAGTGGAAGAATGAAAAGTGCAGGTACGCGACTTTATATTCTCCGGGGTCTTTGAATATGAATTGCGAATCGCCCCCTCTCAAGATTTCCTGTTTAAACCAAATGAGATCATAGAGGCCGTTTGTATTGAGTCGGTAAAAGGTGAGAAAATCCGCGAGAGTGATTGCTCCCAGCGGAGTTTCCCAGCGTACATAAACTTCCTCTCCGCTGGTGCCGTCTGCGACGGTGCGTGTGGGTTCGAGTGTTACGGAATAGCCGGTTTGGCTGTATGCGAATGTGCCGGTGCAGCAGATGCCTAGGAGCGCCAAAAATACGGTAGTTTTCATATGTGCATATTCAGTTATAAATGTTCGATATGTATTAAAAGGAAATCGGCATGAAGATATTATGCGTTTTTTATTTTCCGCATAAATCCGACACGAAAGCAAAACCCCCTTGCTTTGGACTCCCAAGGCCAAGGGGGTTACTCCCGCCGTTTTACAAAACTAGAAAGTGAAATAGCGGGCCAAATCTCCAACTAAAGGCAATTTCTTTTCTTCGCCCTTGATTACATTTATGATGCCGATAACAGAGAGCACGAGCGTGGCGAGATTCACGAGACTTAAGAGCATCCACAGCGACCAAAGCGCCGAACTCAAGAGCCATACAACGATTTCAATTGTGAACAGCACCAGTCCCTGTTTAATATGAAATTTTACGAACGGATCCTCTTTTGCGGTAAGATATGAAACGATGACCAGGGGGCCGATGTAGGCCAGAATGCCCATTCCGGCATTTTTGGGCATGGAAACTTTTCGATCCGGAGTATCCATATGTTTTTTGTTCAATTTCGACCTTGATGCTAGATTCTACCTAGCTAGTATATCATATTGCGCACAATGGTGGCGGTTCTGATCATAATTGACGGATAGGCGCCTGCGGTTTATTCGGGAAGGAAATGGACAGGGCTTCGCTTTCTTCGCCCTGCGATTCGAGGTGTATTTTGCCGCCCATGAACTCTATAAGCGATTGCACCGTGTACAGCCCCAGGGAAAGGTCGTCTTCATCGGTGTTCTTCAATTCCGATATCGGCAATTTGAAATTTGATTGTAAAGTGTTGCCGTGGGCTAGGAATACATGCGGGTAAGATATATGAATGAATATTTCCGATTCGCTTTTCGTTAGCTCGACGCTGATTTTATTTCCTTTGGGCGTGGACTCTATTATTTGGATTATCAGTCGCCGGAGAATAAGTGTTGCCAAATTCTGATCGATGGTGAGGAACGTGTTGCTGGACGGATATCGCCGTTCGAGGAGAATTCCTTTCGATTGGATTTTAGGCATGCATTCCTGGATGATGCTGTTTATCGCTTTCCGTACGTCCACCACCCGCAATTCCATGTGAATCGTCCCGAGCTCGATGCGCGTTAACCGAAGGAGGTCGGCGGTCAGGGTGATCGCTTTGCGATTTGCAGATTTGATTTCTTCGATGTATTTCTGATCCAGTTTGTCGAATCTATTTTTTTTCTCGGAAAGAGCGCTTGCGTAGGTTTCGATGTGCGTGAGTGGCGGATGCAGCCGATGGGAAAGCGCCGAAATGAAACTGTTTTTCGCGTTCGCCAGTTCGCGCCGCTCGGTAATGTCCCGAATGTTTGAAATCACTGCATGCACATTTTTTTCATCGAGCAGATTCGTGCGTACGTTTTCCGTCCACACGATTGTGCCGTCCTTCCGTACGAATCGCGTTTCGAACATGATTTTGCTATGGGGTACGGCGATGAGAGATGTGAATGCCACTTCTCCCTGCGTCCGGTCTTCGGGATATAAAAAATCAAAGCAAAGTTTTCCGGCCATCTCTGCCGGAGAATAACCGAGGATGCGTTCGATGGAAGGGCTTGCATACAGAATGATGCCTTTCGCATTAACAGAGATGATCGCGTCGAAGCTCTTTTCTATGAGCGAACGGAAATATTTCGCTCTCGCGATTATCGTTTTGCGGTTTTTGCGCTCTTCGTACGCGAGGACCGAGAACATGAGCGTACTCGCGGCCATAACAGCGAGGTATATCTGGAGAATAAGGAGAGAGGCAGGCGGCGGGAGTTGCGCGAATTGGCCGTAGCCGAGGATAGTCCCTCGGGTTGCGAGTATCGCAAGCAATAGCACGGCGCTCATCGCCTCGCGTCGGCCCAGGCGGATCGCCGCCCATAAAAGGAATGGGACTATTGCAAATGCGATGGGATAGGGAGGCGCAAACGGCAGCAGATTTCCGAATACGATGGATGCCATCAAAAATATGAGAAAAAGGACGGAAAATACTTCGAGGGCGATAAACTTATCTTCCAGCCATTTAAACTCGGTCAATCTTTGCCATAAAATAATGAAGGGAGCCAGAAGCAAAGCTCCCGTGCTGTCGCCGAGCCACCAGGTAAAAATCATCGGGCCAAGCTGCGCTTTGGTTGCAAATCCTTCTATAAAGAGGGAAAGCGGGCCGATCAATGCCGCAACTACCGGCGCAAGTATCCCTCCGAAGACAATGAAGCGAAAGGCATTTCCGGCATTATTTTTAAACTTTGTGCCATCGGCATATTTATTTATAAGGTACGCTGCTATCAGTACTTCGAGCGTATTTCCGACTGCAATGCAGAAAGAGGTAAAAACCGACCCAGCCGTGGTGACATTTACCAAAAAAGCTCCCAAAAAAACGCCCGGCCACAAGCGGTAACCTAAGAGCAGTAGAGCGGCGAGCGCGATTCCGGTGGGAGGCCATATTGCGGAGGCGCTTTGGTGCACGGTCGCGAACATGAGTCCGAACTTTCCCGCTATAAAATATATCGCGGTAAAAAGCGCAATCGAAGATACGAGTGAAGTAAAATGCTTCGAAAGGGGGAATATGTAATTCTTGAGCTTGGTAGGCATTGGGTAGGCCGGATTAGATTTTACTCTATAGATAGTTGACTTGCCATATAGCAGTCTCTTTCCTGGCTTGGGACTTGGATTCCGAGAAGCAGGCCCGTTCTTTGATATCTTTTCATTGTGCAGGCATCAAACTATGTGGTATGTTGGGAGTGTTAGGTGGGGAACCTACTGTCCTTTGAAATAACTTTAAACGAAGGGATTTGAAAATGAAAACGCAAGAGGTGGAACCTTATAGGGTCGTTTTGATGCCGTTTCCCATTCATCTGCTGCACGCCTTTAAATATTTTTTGTGCATGCTGCAGGGAAGGGTTACCGAAAAGACGGTTATCTCGTACTTTACTGAATTTCCGGTGGCGCATTTACGAATAACGCGCGATCCGTCGATATTTTGTATAGCCGGGATTACATTGAGTGAAATCCAAGATGATCTCGTTTCGCTTTCGTATGCAAACGAGGGGAAAAAATTGACGGATCAGGAGACGGTTACGCTCCTTGAGCTGCTCATATTTTGTTTCTATTTCGTGTATATGCCTGCCGCTCGAAAAAGAGTCGATATACACTTGATTCTCGAGATAGCGAGCAGGCACGATATCTCTCCGCAAAAAATCGTCGGCACGATCACCCAAAGTTTTAAGCGGTGCCTGCTAGCCCATATGAATCCGCTAAGAAAAGAATTGCATGTGACTGCGCCGACGGTGCGAAGGGTCAAGCCGAAAAAGCAGAAACAGTTTCATGTGGCTGATCGCAAGATTCGATTGAATCCGGACTGGAAGCGGGTAGTACCGCAATGGGCGAAGTATGAAGGTTCGACTATCATCATAAGCGAAGGGCATGTTCGCGAACTAATGGACAAGCACCTCGTTATCGTGGTCGGAGGATCGCGCGGCATGCACAAGAGCACCGTGGCGGCAAACTTGCTTACGTCGTTGCGTGCAATATGCAAACGGCTAGCTCGACGTTCCGGCTGGGGCGACTTTTCGCTCAAGATTGCGAGCGTGGATATGGATCTTGCCACTCCGACTTTAAACAGCATTCTCTCGGGATCCGGCCGAATGCGGGAATTGGTACGGAGCCGCAAACGGCCATGGACACGCGAGCTTGCATTCGAAGCGCTCTCCAAGCTCGCCCATAAACGCGATCAGGCGAATATCGTTATTGCCGATCTGCCGGGAGGCGATCCCGATGTCATCACGCACATAGTCGCAGCGCTGGGGGATGCCGCCATAATCATCGAAAATAATTTGTCGAGGTTCAGGCGGTGGGAAACTTTTTTCCGAGCAAGCGGTATTACGATATCCGCCGTCCTCCGCGGAGGAAAAGAGAAGGGGTTGCCATTCGACGAGGTCTACGAAAATCCCCGGCGAACATCGCACGTCTTTGGTCTTGGACGCAGCGGCCCAATCTGCGAGGGCTTCGAACGGCGCCTCCAGACAACGGATCCGTACATCCGGTCTCTCGCGGAAGTTTTAATCTTTGTTATTTTGCCAGAGATTCACTTTCGGCGGGAAATTGCGAGGCGAATGTATCGCCTATGACATGGCCACCGGTCGCTGAAGAAATTCAGTGGTCGGTGGCTTTTTTTAATTGCCGAGCTCGCAAAAAAATTTCTGGACAAGTCGCTCACGCTATCAAACGCGGTAGAGATCGAAAATCAAGGTTTTAAAAACATAATCCGCTGCTTCTTACGAGCACATAGTCTTTTCCCCCGGTTTCTATTGTCGTCGAGAAGCCAAAACCACGAAAAAAGGACCGGGGTCTGCGGAGTTAGGATTCTGTGGTTAAGTTATAAAGATGGAATCCGTAGCTTCCGCCCACGGGCGCAAGCGCAATTGGATTCCTGTAACTTAATGTTGTTTAGTCAGAAGTGCTCTCCGCAGACCCCGATCCTCACCAGTTTATTTTCGCTTGAATTTTTTAAACGTCAAGAGGGAAAATGTGAGTAACGGGTGCGTAAGTCGCCTTTAGGTGTGGATATGTGCCGAAAAAGCGAAAAATTTTCAATGTCCAACGTCGAAGAGCATCGCAGCCGCGTCTCTCCAGTTTATAATCAGCCCAACTCCGTTATGCTGTTTAGTGCGTACGCAACGAGAGCCAGAACAATACTGAAGAGCACCGCCCACCCAAAATTCTTGACCGAAAACCCGGGGACAATTGATGCGGCTAGCATAATGAGTAGCCCATTTATCACGAAAGTAAAGAGGCCCAGAGTGAGAATGTTTATGGGAAGCGTAAGCAGGAGGAGAAGGGGTTTCAGAAACGCGTTAACCAACCCAAGGACCAGCGCAGTAACCAAGGCCGCCCATGCTCCTGATACGGTAACTCCGGGCAAGAGATAGGCGGTAATTCCGATTGCGAGCGCGAACACGAGCCAATGAACAATAATCGTCATATTTTTATTGTTTTCGACGCCTTTTTTAGGTTTTGGGTGCCGGCGGAACTTTTTTCCCTTTGCTGCGTGCCTCGGAAAGCCCGATTGCGATTGCTTGTTTCCGGCTTTTCACCGTTTTCCGGCTTCTTCCGCTTTTGAGCGTTCCCGTTTTCATCTTTCGCACGGCGCGCTCCACATCTTTTTGCGCGCTTTTGCTGTATCGTGCCATGTTTTTAAAATATCCTTTTTCGACCTGTGTATAAAGACGGTTGAACCAGACAAGTGTTACAGCATCTCGCCGCACTCCGCAATAGGAGGGGGATTTCTAGAAATTAAAATCCGTATACGAACTCATCATTCGCGAATAAGTATTAAAAAGGGTGTCCGCTATCCATATATTTACGGCAAGCGAGGCAACAGTGAGAACAACGATTGCAATGCCTATTTTTTTGGACGAATCTTCATGTTGCTTGAAATATTTTATTGCCCACCACAAGCCAATCGGAGGGAGCAGAATACTGATCGCGTACACAAAGAGTTGTTTCGAGATCGAAGTGGAAAGCGGTTTGCTTTTTATACTTTTGCCGCAGTTCGGGCAAAAATAGTCGGTTGTGGAAATCGTCGCTTTGCACGAAGGGCATGTAAGAATTGATTCCATGACATTAGCTTACCATTTTGGAAAATAAAGAGGCGATGCGCGATAGGGCAACTATCGTGGATGCATTTCCGGCTACTATGCGGGGTAAAAAACTTTCCATTTTGTTGACTTTAGAGCGGGGCTTGCCGTACCCTTAAAGCAGAACTGACGAATTTCTGATTGTAGATTCAGGAAGGGAAGCAGATTGAAACGGTTAGCCAAAAAAGAAACGGAATTATATGCGGGTAAATCATCGAAAGATCGAAATTGTCCTGGGGAGTGAATCGGATCTGAATCAAACTCTGGGAGGACTCGAAGTGCTCAAAAATAGCGGAGTCCCGTACCGCGTCCACATCATAAGCTGCCATCGGAATCCCGAAGATCTGCGGCTCTACGCCCGCGATGAAGTTACGGAGGAGATGATCCTTATTGCCGCGGGCAGTAAGGCATTTGCTTTGCCGGGGGTGCTTCAAAGTTGGCTTCAGTATTTCGGCAAGAAATTGGTGTGTATCGGCGTTGCCCTTGAGGGCAAAACTCCAAAGGCAAGTGTCGCTGCGCGGCTTTCCATAGAAGAGCTTCCCGGCAATCCGGTGCTCTTGCAGAATGGCAACGCTTATTTCGGCTTCGAAGGATTCGCCGCCGCATGCCGCGATGCGCTCACGAAAGATTTTGCCATACCTCTTTGCTCGCAGCCGAAACCGGCTCGATTGTCTGTCATTACTAAACTCTAGTTCAGCATTGATCTCATGGGCGGCATTTCGAAAGGAATGCCGCTTTTTTTATGTTTACGCGTTTGGTAAAAAAATCTCAATATGCGTGACCAGATTTTCTATAAAGAATTTCTTACACTCGAATTCGGGCCAAGGAAAAGCCGTGTGCCCGTTGAGTTCGAATAGCATGGGGCCGTCCGGTCCCAT
>CAYZZK010000032.1:0-9148 GCA_964483045.1 uncultured Candidatus Saccharibacteria bacterium | reverse complement strand
CAGGCATCTCTATATTACGGGGGAGAAAGGCACGGGGAAATCTACGCTTATTGGCAACATGCTTCTGCAGGATATCGGGCGGGGGGAAGGAGTTGCCCTGATTGAGCCGCGAGGCGCGCTTCTCCAGAGAATACTCGGCAGAATTCCGCCGGAGCGAACGCACGATGTTTTATATCTCGCTATGGGCGAGGCAGCGAGAGTTCCGGGAATTGATGCGCTTCAACTGAATTACGGCAGCGCCGAGGAGAAAAATCGGCTGGCGCGCGAACTTGCCGGCATTGTGACTAAATTTTTTACGCTTGAGACCAGAGGGATCATGTTTGATGAATACATACAAAATGCGATTTGGCTGCTCCTGGAAAGCACGGCGAAGAATATAAGCATTCTCGATGTGCCGCGAGTGCTTGTCGACAAAAAATACCGTGCGAGACTTCTTTCGGGATCAAAGAACAACGAACTCGCGCATTTCTGGGAACACGAAGCGATGAGCTCGAGGGGCGCGGCCGCTCTTCTGGGCATCGCGCCGTATGTGGTTTCGAGATTTGAGAAATTTGCGTCGTCGGGCCATCTCCGCTTTATATTTCAAGATCCGGCATCGGCGGTGGATATCGAATCCGCGGTCGCGGCAGGCAAGATAATCTTTGTCGATCTGTGCGAAGATAAAATTGGGAAAGAAAACAGCGAATTTATAGGCATGTTGCTCGCGAATAAAATTTTACGCGCGGCGCGGGAGGGCCGGAAGGAGAAGAAACGATTCAATATATATTTTGATGATTGCGGGGGATACCTGCCGGACTCGGTGGCGAAAGCCATATCCGGAAGCGAAGGGCAGAACATGAATCTGGCTTTGGCGACACGGTCAGTTGGAGAGCTTAGCGTTAGAACCAGAGAGGCAATCTTGAAGCATATGGTTTCAAGAATCGTGTTCCGCGTAAATCCGGAGGATGCAGAAATCTTTGCTTCAGATTTCGGACCGTGGCTTCTAAAGCATGATTTTCTGAATGTCGACGATCTGAACGCTTATGGGAGGATCGTTGTCCGCGGCGAATTGTCTGCGCCTTTCAGCATCGAAATAAGCACCGATTCATGGGGTATCGGGAATGCCAAAATCGCCCATAAAATAAAAGAACATTCGCACTCTGCGCATTATAGAGATATTTTGGAGCTTGTAAAAAAAGCCCGCGAGCGAAATTGGTAATTTTTGGAATTCCTAGCCGAGCCGTTTGTTCCGCGCGAAAATGATGAACCCTTTGAGCCAAATGCGTATCGCTCTAGCGGGCGACATTATCGAGAGCAGATAGTTCAATTCCACGAGCCCCTTCAAAATCCAGCCGAGAAAGCCAGAGAGAATCACCGGCCCCAATTTCGCTGCGGCAAATTTTCCTCCCACCGGAACAACATACGGATATTCTTTCGGCCGGTATGTTTTAGGGCGGGGAGTGTATCCTGGGTTTTCCATTGCCCGAATTTCCTCGACGATGTTTTTCACCACAACATTTGCCTGTAGAATCGCCGCCCGCGCAACGCCGGGAAGAGGTTTTTGAGTTTTTGGATCGTAAAAACAAATACTATCTCCTAGGCCGTATATCTTTGAAGAGAGTTTTAGGTTCGGAGTTTGGGGGATGCACTGCATTTCCGCGCCCACGAGAGCGCGATTTTGTTTTTCGACTTGTATATTATTTGAGAGCAACGGATGGGCTTTAACTCCTCCCGTCCAGATAAACATGTCGAAATCTATTTTATCTCCAGTGTCGAGCATGACAGTATTTTGTTCTGTCTTCGCGATTTTTTTCCCCGTCATTACTTCTACGCCTAGAGTTTTAAGTCTTTTTTCCGCTCGTTCAATTATGCGTGGATCGAGGCCGGAAAGTATTTTCCCCATGCCTTCAATAAGCATCACTTTCAGTTTGCATCCTTTGAATTCCTTTTCGAGCTCGCTGGACCAGTTTTTAAATTCCGCTGCGAGCTCAACTCCCGTTGGCCCGGCGCCTCCGACGACTATTTTTATCTCCCCGGATTTTTCCATCGCACGATTCCATACCGCATCTCTTATCCGTATTGCGTCTTCAAATGTTTTGAATGTCAAAGCATGTTCTTTGAGCCCCGGTATATCGAAATAGTTTGTTTCCGATCCCAGTGCGAGCACAATAAAGTGGCATTCGATTACCTCTCCGTCCGCGAATTTGAGCGAACCCTGCATTGGATCGATATGCTCGATTTCCTTTTGCACGAATCGAAGCCCCGTTTTTTCGATAAGAGAGCGGATGTTGTATGCTGCAACGCTGTGCAAATCAGAGATGGTTGCAAGCTCTTTAGAAGTTGTAGCCACTTCGTAGAGCAGAGGCGTATACGTATGATGATCGTTCCTGTCGACCAGAACGATTTCGTATTTTGGGGAGAGGCCCAGCGCTTTAAGTTTTCGTGTAAGCACTTTTGCGGCGCGCAAGCCTCCGAACCCGGCGCCCAATATCGCAATTGTTTTTCGCGGTTCCATGTTTAGATATTATACCCCGGAATTTCTGTTATAATAAGGATGGATTAGAAATAACTAATGGGTTATGGCAATTCGATATATCAGCAAAGCAAGCCCTAAATCGCTGCGGGGTACCGCGCTCGTGCGGTTGGATTTTAATACCGAAGATGATTGGCGGCTCGTGGCGGCGATTCCGACGGTTCGGTTTCTGCTCCGGCGCGCGACCAAAATCATTATCGTAAGCCACAAAGGCAGACCGCCGATTATAGGACAAACCGGCTCCACTCCGTCTGCTCTTAAAAAATTCAGCATTAAGCCGGATTCTTTCAAGCTGCAGAAATTACTACATCGCCCCGTCCGATTTATTTCACATTTCGATTTCGACGCAATAAAAAAAGCGGTTGATAGTGCACCCAGCGGCTCTGTTTTGCTTTTGGAAAACTTGCGTTTTATGAAGGGGGAGGTTGAAAATGACCCGGCGTTCGCAAAAAAGCTTGCCGGGCTCGCGGATTTTTATGTAAACGACGCTTTTGCCGTTTCGCACCGCGCAAATGCCTCCGTCGCCGCAATCACAAAGTTTTTGCCGAGCTTCGCAGGTCTTGAACTGGAGCGTGAAATCTCCTCGCTTTCACAGGTGATGAAGAATCCGCAGCGTCCCCTTGTTTTGATATTGGGCGGAGGAAAAGCGGGAGATAAGCTCGGAATTTTAAAATACTTTAAACACAGAGCGGACTATTTTCTTTTGGGCGGAGTTACGGCAAACACAATGCTCTTTTTGAAGGGGATAGATGTCGGGAAGTCCTTTATCGAAGAGGACTCGCGTGAGCTTAAAAAATTAAAAAGCATTGTGCGATATAAAAACGTGTTTCTGCCTCGGGATTTTATTTATAGCGGTGATAAAATTTTCGACATCGGAAGCAAAACTACAGAATTTTTCTCGAAAATTGTCGGCAAGGCAAGAACCATTATCTGGAGCGGACCGCTGGGGTTTTTCGAGAAGAAGCCTTTTGATAAGGGAAGCATTGCGGTTGCCCGCGCCCTACTGCGAAATAAAAAAGCGTTTTCGCTCGCTGGCGGTGGCGAAACGGTGATGTTTTTGAAGAAATTTGGGTTCGATAAAAAATTCAGTTTCATTTCGACGGGCGGCGGCGCGATGCTGGAATTTTTGGAGGGAAAAAAACTTCCCGGAATCGAAGCGCTTAAAAAGTGAGGCTTCATTGACAGGCTCCTTGCCCTGCCCTAGTCTAGGGGCATAGCAGTTTTGACATTCAACAAAAGGGAACGAAAGGAAAGCCATGACTCTGGATCAATGGTCGGAGCATTTTCGCCACATCTACGGTCGCAATAACGCCGTGTATATCACCAGTTTGCAGGAAAGACTCGGTCTCTTGGTGGTGGCGGTTCGGTCGTTGCAAGACGCGATACGGAAAAAGCGATCTGAAAAGAAACAGGCGCGGGCGTTAGCGCATGTGCTCGCATGGACCTACGCGGTGGTGGATCATTTCCGTTTTCCGTCACTCGCGTACTATCTTTGCCTTAAGTATCCTGCCGAGAGATGCGGATATTGCCATGCAAAACCCTGCAGTTGCTTATCGGAAAAGAGGGCACAACACACGGCCAACCACGTAACGCGACGACAACTTGCCTGGAGCATAAAGGATTGGCAGAAGCATCTCGATGAATTATACGGCCAAAACAATCGGGAAAGAGGTGTCGCAGATACCTTTGACCGGCTCTTCACGGAAATTGCGGAGGTTCATCACATCCTCGCCGGTTCTTCCATCGGTCGGACCGCGCAAGAAATCGAGCGCGAATATGGGATGGAAATTGCCGATGTGACAGCGTGGGTTTTCGCTGTGAGCATCATTTTGAATGTGGATCTTGAGAAAGGGGTGCGCGCTTTATACAAACGGGGTTGTCCATACTGCAAGGGCAATCCATGCGGGTGCAGGAAATTTGCAGTCGTGCACGGCCGAATTACTCACGTGCCGACCATTCACTTAGTGCAATAGGTTTTTTAGTAGACAATAGAGCAGGGAACAGTTTCGTTCCCTGCTTTTCTTTTCCGGCGAAAGGATAACGAGCGTCGAAACGAGAAAACGTACAAATAAAAACTTTATATAAAATTACAAAGCCCGATCGGTTTCCGATCGGGCTTTGATGATGTTTTCTGCGCCTCGCTTTTTTAGGCGCTGGCCAGGGCGGTAGCGAAATGCCCCGGCAAGTGTTGGATGTTTACGGTATCGGTTGAGAGAGCCGAGCACCGCTGAATGACGTTTCTAAGTTCCCGAACGTTCCCGGGCCACCTGTGTCGGCCAAAGAGTTCGAGAACGTCGGGCGGGAAGCCGGGCGGTTTTTTCAATCCGCGCCTGAAGTGTTCCACCAGGACCGGAATGTCCTCCGGTCGTTCCCGGAGGGGAGGTATCGGCAATTCGAGCACATTCAGGCGGTAAAAAAGATCGGCGCGGAATCTTTTCTGCGCCACTAATTCCTCCAGGTTTTGATTCGTGGCGGCTATCACTCGTATATCCACGGAACGGTAGTGTAGGCCGCCCACTTGTCGGATGTGTCTTTCCTCTAGCACGCGAAGCAGTTTCGCCTGCATGCTGTACGGCAGCTCGGATATTTCATCGAGAAACAGCGTACCGCCGTGAGCGAGTTCGCAGAGCCCTTTCTTAGATTCAGTAGCGCCGGTGAAAGCGCCTCGCTCGTGCCCAAAGAGCTCGCTTTCGACGATCTCTTGGCTCAATCCTGCGCAGTCAACAACCACGAATTCTCGGTGGCGCTGCGCGCTCCTTTCGTGGATTTCGCGGGCGAGAAGGCCTTTGCCCGTCCCCGTCTCTCCCGTGATGAGTACGGTGGCATTCGTCTGTGCCATTTGCCCGATAAGATTCGCCAGATGCTGCATTTTCGGGCTATGTATCACGAACGCTTGGACTTGGCTTTCGGCTTGAGGAAAAAGCACGATGTTCGTTTCGTCGCCAACCGCTGGCTTCAATCCATTCGGTAATTTTCCCTGCATCCATATTGAAGGAAAACGCCGAATAAAATCTGGAACCGAGAGCTCGCCGTAGAGCTTTCTTTTCTTCAAAAACTGCCTATAGCAGAAACGGCATAACTTCTGGGTTCGTACTGGCTTGCGCCTGCAGCGCTTGCACAAAGCTACACTAATAGTAGCGGGCTCGGAAGTCGTTTCCATAAGTTTTCCTTTCGTTTTATTTTTCCCGTGTTCATTCTTTATTATCAGGGACCTAGCCCCATTAAACAATAGTCGTCGCAGGAAGTCAATAGCGAGCAGCTTTCGAGAATTATCGAGTTATGAGAAAATGAGGACGATGACGTATGACATTTATTTTCATAATGATTTTGACGGACGGGCATCCGCGGCGGTGATGCTGGATTTTTTGCGGAGCCGAGGCGATACGATCGCGCACTTTACGCCCGTAAATTACGAATTGAGGTCTGAGTGGCAACGCATTGATTTTTTTGAGCGGCACAAGTTACTCACGGGGAAGCGATATCCGGCGATCGTGGTAGATTTTCTCCATCACCCGAAGGCGGTATTTTGGTTTGATCATCACCCGACGACTTTTAATGCGTTTCCGCGTGCGGCACGAGCGTTTTCCCGCAAAAAATTCCGCGTGGCAGGAGGTGTCAATATGTCGGGGTTTCAGCATTGGGATCCGGCCTATCCTTCGTGCTGCGGGCAGGTGCTTCGCGAATTGCGGCGCCATTTTGGTTATCAACCGCCACGACACATCAAGGAACTTGCGAAATGGCTTGACGTGATTGACCATGCTAAATACAAATCGCCGCAGCAGCCGATTGAGATGAAGGAGCCGGCGCTCAAGCTCGATTGGTATATTGAGGCGACAGAAGGAAATAAAGCCGAAGCGAAGCGATTGATTCGGCTTCTCGCTGAAAAACCGATGGTGAAAATCGCAGCGCTGCCCCGCGTTACGCGAGTTCTTCGAAAGGTAAGGAAACAAATAAAAACGAGCTTGGCGTATTATAAAAGTCTGCCAGTTCAGGGCCGCATCATGGTGGTGGATCGCACATCGGGGAAATATCTCCGGCTGCGTTTTGCGCCCTATCACCTGTATCCGAAATTGCCGTACGCGATGAGTTTTGTCGGGCACGGGAAATCGTTCGCCTTAGGTTGGGGATCGAATCCGTGGCATCGGCCGAAGGACGGCATCGATATCGGCCAATTTCTTCGCCGGTACGGCGGCGGAGGGCACGCAGTCGCAGGGGGCGCGGAATTCAAAACGCGGCGGGCGGTTCAGGCGGCAGTCGAAGAAATTGTTGAATATGTAAATAATAGATGACGGTTCCAGCCCTTTTCTCATCCAAAAGTAAAAAAAAGTTTTATGCGTATCTGGTGCCCGCAAAAAAGCTCAAGGGAATCGCGGAGGGATGGTTAGAATGCGAGCGCATCGTAAGCGGGCAAGTGGGCGCGCGGTACCGCGGTTTTAAAACTCGGGAAGAAGCGGAAGAATGGCTGCGGCTTGGGGCACGGTACGAGATAAAGTCCGTTCAAAAACTGGAAAAGGGGATTTACTTCGACGCCGGCACGGGGCGCGGGAAGGGGGTTGAGATCAGCGTAACCGATGAGCGCGGGAAAAATCTCTTGCACAAAGTTTTGCCGAAATCGGAGCTGAATCGTTTCTTGAAGCACGAGGTGGGAGCAGAAGCGACGAATAATTACGGAGAACTTTTGGCATGCAAATATGCAATAGAAATTGCGATGAAAGAAGGGATTAGGAACGTGTTTGGAGACAGCTCACTCATCATAGATTTTTGGAGCAAATGGCGCATAAAGAAGGATGTGCAAGAAGAGACGTTTGAGCTTGCGCACGAAGTGGCGGCGCTCCGGAAGAAGTTTGAGGAGCAAGGCGGGGAAGTGATCCGCATTTCCGGTGCTGATAATCCGGCGGATTTAGGATTTCATTCAAGTTAATGAACGAGCAGTAGGAAATATTCTACACGCCGGGGTGTGGAAATGGTATAATTTAGTCAGCATTCATTTGGAAAGGAGGTTTTTACCTTGACTGTATTTTGTCAAAACCCCCATTGCAAGAAAACGCCCGACGGGATAGAGTGCGTCGTCCTCGACGGCAAGACGTATTGCGACCAGGCCTGCATGCTCAAAGGACTCTACGATGAACTCCTGAATTTAACGCCGGAAGAGTTCCAGAAGAGATTCGGGGAAGTATTGGTCGGCGGCAGACTGATAGCAGTCGAATAATAACCGAGGGAAGAGCGTTTTTCCCTCGGTATTTTATTTTGGGAACTGGGCTGACCGTTCTTGCGTGGCTTTGCTGCCAAATGTAAAAAGCCGCCCCGTGTGCGGAGCGGCTTAAATTTGGCTTTCGAAATTATACGGTTAAGCGTACAAGGCTCGAACTATGGACTTAGTAAGCTCGACTGGATTGGCGAGTTTTTGAAGCTGCGCGTCGAAAGTTTCGGGGAGGTTGGGGAAACAGGATAGATGTACTTCATGAATTATGTCTCCCACTGACGCTGGACGCCAAAACAGGTCGATTGCGAGAATTTGGTTGGTTTCCAATTCGGCCCAACGTTTATGTTTAGAGAGACAAATTGCTGCCGACGGAGGTTCGGCGGAATCTTCTTTCCATAAGGCAAGCGCGGAACCAAGATTGGTCGACCATACCATTTGCCAATTTTCCTTCCACTCTGCGCGCACGATTGTATCTAGTGTAGGAGAATTTTTTAGAGCAAGTTCAAGCACTGTGTTCGTCCTCAAGAGCATTGCCGTGATTTTCGCTATTCTCGCGCCGTCACTTCTGGCTTTTTCGGCTTTTTGTCTAGCTTCTCGCTGTGCACGCGCTTCTTTTTCCTTTCTAATCTCCTGGATTTCTACGGCGATCACCGTCTCGAGTGCATCGAGAGTTCCTTCGACCGATCCGGGCTCGTCTGGTATTTCAGCGTGAGTTGTATTAGGCATAATTTTCTCCGAGTTGCAAAGGGCGAGTGGAATGACATCCCAAGCGCCGCTTCTTTGTTAAGTTGACTGCTTTCTTTTTACTCCGAAAACAAAAAACCAGCAAGACGTTCCAGCCCTCATTCCGAAAGGGACGGGTCATTTTTTACTAAAAATGCTCTGTATCCCCGCCCGACTGAATGACACCAGTCATTCGGGCAGGTCCTCATCTTCATTCGTCCGATAACCCCTTTCGGAATGAGGGCTTCCACTTTGATTCAAAATTACGCCGAGCTAACATATTGCATTTTGAGGATTTTGATGTTATCATGTTTCTTGCTGGTAATTCGGATGGTTACTCTTTGTTCGCAAGGATGAAGAGAGGAAAGTCCGGACACCTTCTCCGACTTCGGTTGGAGGAAAAGTAGCGGCTAACGGCCGTCGTTCGCAAGAATAGAGGTGCGATCAGTGACGTCCCGAGGCGAAAGCCGAGGGAGAGCCCAATCCCAAGCTAGGTGGCTCAACTCCGCGATAGGGATAAAAAAGTGGAGATGAAACGGCTAAATCCTTACTGGGTGCAAGGTCGTGCTATCAGTGCTTCGCACTGGGAGAATTTCCAAATTCCAAACAAACAGAAATTTCCAAACGTTTGGAAATTGATCATTTTGGAAATTGGAAATTCCAATGCGGAGCATTGGTGGAGAACCGCTCGAGCCCGCGAGCAATCAAGG
>CAYZZK010000031.1:0-9473 GCA_964483045.1 uncultured Candidatus Saccharibacteria bacterium | reverse complement strand
TTGCTCTTCGGCCCCTTCATATATTCCTGAATGATAAATCGCGGGAGCTCGCTTGATCCCTTTGAAACTCCGACGACTCCGCCCATGCCGAGCTCTTTGATTTTTTTTAGGTCGAGAATAGTTGTTTTGATTCCAAGCCCTTCCGAAACGTTGAGCGCGTGCTCTGCGAGTGCCTGCGGCGTCATATCTCCGCCCGGAGTGTTTGAAAGTTCTCGACAATTGTTAATTTCCTCCCCAATGACCAAACCGCGGCGGAGTCCTTCCGAAATATCCTTATTGGGTTTTGCGGCAAATGCCTCTATTTCGTGAATGAAGCTGAATCCTTCTTTGGGGGCGGTCTTATATTTCACGAATTCGAAATTTGCCATGAGGGCGTTCGCCGCCAGGGCTTCGTAGAGATTTCTGGTTTTTTTATTTCGACCGGCATTTTCTGTCCAGAAACCGAAAGAGGTAATTTTCTCCCGTTTTGCGGCCTGGACGGCGATCCGCATGGCGATCCCGGCCATCGCTCCCGCGGAGCTTGCTCCGGTGCCGACTAAAATAATTTTGCGTGCGCTTCCGGGCATAACGAACACCTTTGTTTCTTTTTCTTTAACACTGGTTTCTTTTTCTATTTGCATAAGATATTCCCGTTCCCCCGGATTCAAAAACCCAAATAGGGGAATGCGGTTCGGCGTTTTTTTGTCAGAAAGGAAAAATACAAGCGGGAGGGCGGGGGATGAGGGCTTTGTTCGCAACGATATCTTCATAATCCGAATCATATCAACTTCGGGGCGTGGTTGTAAACTCCGTAATTAGAAATCATTTCGCATGCGCCAAATTCCCGGGCAACCCGAGAGGTTTCAAATTATCACCGAATTCACGATCGTGAATTCGGTGATAATGGTTTCTGGATTCGGATTGACAGGCGCATAGCCCGCATGATATAAAGCGGCAACTTTAAAAACGCAATAATCCAAACATGGAGGCTAGATCTCGATCTGCTTCATTGCAGATCTTCCCCTGATCTAGCTTCCATGTTTGGATTATTTTTTATAGCTGGTAACGAATGCGGTGCCCCCAAAATTCTGAATGATTCTATTGCGAAATTTATGAACCGCAGTACTATTCAATTAGCTCTCAAAAAATTAGCTCTCAAAAAATTTGTGAATGTGCTGGAGTCGGGAAAGTTTTTTCTTCCATGGGGTTCCTCACCCTTAAATCCTCCTTCTATGATCCTTTCTCGACTTCCAGCATTCTTCTTCGAGCAACCTACTTACGAGTAGGTTGTTTTTTTGCCTTCCGATTTTCCAATATACCACGCTGAAATGGAGAGAGTATGAAAGAGGAGAAATCTCTCTTGGCTGAATATAGTTTCTTCCAGTATCTGGCTCCGCAAATCCATGCTTGCGGGAGGAATTTAAGGGATTTGACAGAAAATACGCGCCCGGCGTATACTACTTATAGTTTTTAGCTCTAGGGGAAGCGAACAAAATAAGAGGAAATTCCATACCTGAATCAGGATGGATTTTTTGTTCTGTAAAAAATAACAGTGGGTGCCTAAAGTTTTGCGATTTCCGATCGCAGGGCTTGGTTCGTCGGTATAAATTAAAAAGGTCATAAAAATAAAAAATAAATTAAAAATTTCATCTTCATGAATAAATTTATTGGTAAGGCGAGGATCGGATTTGCAGTTTCGGTCATCGTGATGCAGGTTGTTTTCGCGGGTGGGTCGAATTTAATAAACATTTCATACGCACAAACGGCGGATGATTCTGCCGTTCAGTCGACAGATGCGTCTGCCCCGTCAATGGATGTCACCGCATCGACCGACACGTCGGTCACGACGGTAACGACAGATACAACCGTTGCCCCGGATGCGACGACAGATACAACTTCGGCAACAACGGGCGACACTTCGGGAACTTCTGGTGCAGATGTCGTCACGACAGATACATCGGCTCCGACAACAGAAACGATAACGACAGATTCCAGCCCGGCTCCTCCGGTTCAGTCGCCGACTCTCTCGACCGACCAAGCGGATTACAATCCTGGACAGACGGCTTCTATATTTGGAAACTTTTTTCAAGCGCTTCAGAACATCGTTCTGAAGATTTTTGGTTATGGTGCTGATGGTACGACTGAATATACGGAATCAACACAGAACATAACGGCCGATTCGAATGGCGCTTTTACAACGACGTACACGCTTGATGGCACGTACCGACCAACTTATTCTGTCACTGCAAACTCAACCACGGACGGCACCCAACTCGCGCAGACGACGTTTACGGATACGCCAACAAATATTGGCTATGATAAATCCGGCTACGATAAAGGAGCCGCAACCTGGGGAACAGGAAATCAGAGTGGTTATTCTGAAAATGATTGGGTTCAGTATCAGTACACGGTTACCGGCATCACCGCCGCAGTTCCAAATTTTAACGTTGAATATGATGAACAAATTTCCAACGTTATCTTTATTGACGGGTTCAGCAACTTCAGGGTTTGCGTAGATTGCGCTGTAACGGGTAGTTCTAATTCAAGATTGCCAGATGGTACGGCGCGTCCGGCTTCAGAAGGGCCTGCCGGAACTGGTAATTGGCACGCTTTTACGCCTACGGGAACTATTAACGCCACTTATGATGCTGGAGCGCATACATGTAGCACAACTGATCCAGCTAATTCGCCGTCTGCGCAGCACTGCTTCAGGATCGATCCAGTCACTATTCATGCCGCAAATTCAGAATTTCCCGCCTCTTTTAGTAGTGGAGTTCATACCGTCACAATTTTCTACGAAGCACACATGGCTGCTTCGTATGTGTGGTCAACTGGGCACGAAGATAAATTGCGCTGTCAGGACCCTGTTAGTCCGGTCGCTTCCAGCATCTATTGCGCTTTTGCCCCTGCAGGAGCTGTTCCGGCGAATACAACTTACGGAACCGCAATTTATAGTGGCTGGAATACCACTTCATTCAAGGGGGCCGGAGGTATTAATGGCGCATCGAAGCATTTCAATTTGCAGGACCAATCTGCCGGAGCAAATGGTTCAATAGCGCTCCCGATTCCCGCCGTGACTCTTCCGGCTGGAGCTATAACAATCACAAAAGTTACAAATCCAACCCCTGCGACCGGAGTTAGCTTCCCGTTCACGAGTGACTTCGGCTCGTTCACATTGGATACTGATCCAAGCGCCACGAATTCGAGCACCATCACATTCGGTAGTCTTCCTGCGGGAACCTTCAACTTCACAGAAACTCAGCCGGTTGTATCTGGTTGGACGCTTAAGAGCATTTCCTGCGTAACAACAGGAGGAACGGCCGGCAGCACTTTTGTTACCAGTACTGTGAGCGGCCTTTCTACAGTTAGCTTGGCTTCCGGTGGAATCGTGACGTGTACCTACACAAACGCAATCAATCAAGTTTCGCCGACTGTAGTAACTGCAATTCATGATGCTACGCATTCGGTTGTAACTTCTGTTCCGGCAGGAACGACGGTTCATGACAGCGTATCAGTGACCGGAAGCAATGGAACTGCGACTGGCAATGTCACCTTCGCCTGGTTCACAAATGGCACGTGCACTGTCCCGACGTCCACAACCTCGGGCTCGGTTGCGCTTTCAGGTGGAATTGCCGATGCGACTGCTTTCCCGCAAGGTCCCTTGAATGTAGGCAATTATTCATTTAAGGCGCACTATAGCGGGGATTCAAATTATTTCGCGGGTGATAGTTCGTGCGAGCCCTTAACTGTGACGAAAGTTTCTCCAACCATCGCGACGACTCTTGTCCCTCCCGGCCCGGTCGCAATCGGCGCAGCAGTGCATGACACATCTGCTTTGAGTGGCGCAACAGCTACTGCTGGCGGATCAGTCACGTACACTGTTTACACAAACAACACCTGCACTGCGACCAGCACAACCGCTGGAACAAAGACGGTGACAAATGGAGTTGTTCCCGATTCCGATCCAGTCACCTTCAATTCCGCCGGCACTTTCTATTGGCAAGCCGCCTATTCTGGCGATACTGGCAATAATGCCGCCGTTAGCGGTTGCCAGACAGAGACCTTAGTGGTCAACCCGAACACACCGAGTATCTCCACAACCTTGTCATCCAGCTCAATCGCAATCGGAACGTCGATCCATGACTCATCGGTTTTGTCCGGTGCGACTGCGACTGCGGGCGGCACGGTGACATATCATGCCTACGCTGGTGCAAACACCTGCTCCGGCACGGATCTTTTGAACAGCACCAAGACCGTGACGAACGGCGTAGTGCCAGACTCCGCAAATATTTCCTTCGCCAATGCCGGAACATACAGCTTCCAGGCAACATACTCCGGCGATGTAAACAACGCCGGCCCAGTCTCGAGCGTCTGTTCAACCGAGCAACTGGTGGTCAACAAGTCCACACCGTCTCCGACCACGGATACGAGAAACGCGAGCGGAATATCTGGACTCACGTTCGCCGCATCGACCACGGTTCATGACACAGCCACCATCACCGGTAGCGTCGGCACTCCGACCGGATCGGTAGTCTTCGACTACTTTACGAACGGCACATGCTCGGCTCCTACCTCATCGACTTCAGCAGCAATTCCCTTGGTTAATGGTTTTGCGGATGGAACATCGTTCGCGCAAGGGCCTCTCGCTGCCGGTCAGTATTCGTTCTTAGCGCACTATAGCGGCGACAATAATTACAATCCTTCGACTGCATCTTGTGAACCGTTCACAATAGTAGATGCAAGCATAGTTCTCTCGCCTCTCGCTGCGACAAATGCGGTGGGCGCAAATCACGTCATTACAGTAACGGTAAATCAGAATGACGGAACCGGCGTCACGCCCGCACCGAACGGCACGCTTGTTACTTTCAGCTTGGTAAATAGTAACGGCGCGACTGCATCGTTCGTAGGTGGGAATACATGTACGACAACTGGCGGAACCTGTACGGTAACTATTAATAGTCCGACAGCGGGATCGGTTGCGATTCATGCGACGACCACATTCTTGGTTGGTGGCGTGAGTCTTACCCGAGCAACTGGCGATGGTCTCTCGACCGACAGTGCAGATGCTCATAAGACCTATGTCGACCTTCAGATAAAAATTGACGCAAACAGCACGAACGAGATTAACAACAGCCATACCTTCACCGTCACGGTGAAGAGCGATCCGGGAACCGGAATTTTCGGAGCGGTCTCGGGCGCGACGGTAACGCCTGGCATTACGGGAACCGGGAGTTTGACCGGCACGGGTACATGCGAAACAGGTACGACTGATGTGAACGGCCAGTGCACGATCATTGTGAACTCGGCGACTCCGGGCACCGGCACGGTGAGCGCTGCGACTACGGTTATCGTGGGCGGCGTCTCTATCACCCGCAGCTTGGGCGATTCGCTCTCGGGCGACAGTGCTAAGGCGACCAAGACCTGGGTGGACGCGAGCATTACGCTTTCGCCTCTTACAGCGACAAACAATGTAAATGCTCCGCACACAATTACCGCGACGGTAACGAAAGACCCGGGTACTGGCTCTGTGCCAGCTTCGGGAGTGCTTGTAACTTTCAGTTTGCTTAATAATACTGCTGGCGCGGCTTTCGTCGGTGGGGTAAATACCTGTACGACCAATGTAAGCGGCCAGTGTTCAGTGCAAATCAATTCCGCAACGCCGGGCAATGTAGATATCCACGCAACGACCACATTCAGCGTCGGCGGCGTGAGTCTCACCCGCGCCTCGGGCGATGGCCTCTCCGGCGACAGCGCGAATGCAAACAAAGTGTACGTTGCGGGCAAAATCACAATTGTAAAGGATGCCCAGCCGAATGACCTCATTGACTTCCCATTCACCGGCACTGCTCCTCTTGGCAACTTCTTGCTCGACGATGATGCTGGCGTGGCGGACAAAGGATTAAACGGCGACATTGACCAGTCGAATTCCAAAGCATCTGGATTCATTGCACCGGGAACATACACAGTAACTGAAACCGAACCGAACTCATTCTGGACATTTGGAGGCGTGACTTGTGTGACTACCGGCACTGCGACTCCGTACACGAACATAACAACTTCGACAACTGGCGTGGCGATCAACTTGGCCGCAGGCGATGACGTAACATGCACCTTCGTAAACATCAAACAGAGCCCGACAAGAACACTCGGCTTCTGGCAGACGCACACGGCATACACGAGTGGAGTCTTTGCAGCAGCTCCGATAAGCAGCAGCATGCCGATTGGTTCCGGAATACACAAAGGGTTCATCACAACAGTTAACCAACTCTTCGGCGCCTTCTACTCGAGCATTCCGAAGACTTCAACCGGCTCACAGCGCAACGCGCTCGATAAAGCTCGCATGGTGCTTTTGCAGCAGCTCGTAGCGGCAAAGCTTAACTGCGCGAACTTCGGATGCAGCGCAGCTATCCAAACACAAATCAGTAACGCCGATAGTGTATATGCAACTGGTACAGCTGCGCAGATTCTGGCAGCAGCGAGCCAGCTCGATACCTACAACAACAGCGGCGACACGCTCACGATCGGTCCTGCAGGCAGCGCGACCCCTTCCATTTCCAAGTTGCTTGCGGACCTCCTTTTCTGGAACACTCCATAATCCCTGAACTTCCCGCACTGACAAAGCAAAACTCTCCGACCTGTGTCGGAGAGTTTTGCTTTCGGGAGCTTACCTTTCATCCTATTTTCACAAGCGACGGTAGATAGATACTCCTACTAAAGGTCGATTTATTTTTTTTAAATAGATAAACCATGAAAAAACTCGCGTGCGCAGATATTGATCCGTCTTTCGACTGCGATTTCGTTGCCGAGGGCAAGACGGATAAGGAAGTTATCGGCAAAATGATGGCTCATGCAAAGAGTGCTCATCCCGATAAGCTTGCTTCCATGTCCGACGCAGATCAGAAAGCCATGATGCAAAAGATGAACGATCTCCTCGCCGGGCAATAAGCAGTCGACGTTTCCGAACTACTTTGCAGTCCTTGAATTTCCCATATCAACCCATTAACTGAAAAAGGGTAATAGATTGCGCAAAACCGCCTATGGGCGGTTTTTTTTGCGCGCATATTATAAATGTCATTTCCGTATTTGGAGAGGTTTTTTGAGCATATTCCAAGAGGCGAACTACTCTATTGACATAAATTTAGCTTTGTGATAAGTTCACCGAAATCTATTCCAACACTCTTGGGATAGCTTTGTCAAAGGTCGAACCGATAATGTAGGTAAAAACTAATAAAAATAACGATATGAAAAATAAATCAATTATATCCGCGTTCGCAATTATGACCGTGGTTGCTGGTTTCGCTGTTGCGGCTTCTGCGTTTGCGACAGGCAACGGGGCTCCGAGTGGCGCTCATTACAACCTCAATCTCATCGGCGTGCCGAAAGGCAAAACTGCCGATATGACAGGGGACAATGGCCATCGGATCTTCGTGAGTTTGTTCGGTAATTCGAAAATCTATCTCTCGCAGAGCACCGACGGTACGTTCGGCGTCCTCGATGCCAATGGCACCGATCAAAACGGCGCTTCATTCAAATTGCCGGCACCCGGCAATTATACGGTGTGGGCTCGGGCGCTCGGAAAGCCGAATGGCTCCTCGACGCTCACCACGTGCGCTATTGATCCGGTTTCGGGCGAGACGGTGTGTTCGACCGATATGTTGGTCTCTGTCCGTGGCACTGGCAAAAGTTCGTTCACCAATGTCACCAAGGAGCTTACCACCATTGATATCGATCCGGCTCTGGCTACTTCATTGGGGTTGACGTGCACCGGTACGATCAACATCTTTGACTCGTGTCTTCAGAATTATTTCTGGAGCTATGACAATAACGGGCTCAAACTTTTGCAGCTCCGTTTCTACCAGAACTAACTTGCAGCAGGACTTTGGTCTTGCTAATGCAAAACGCCTCGCTCCGTGCGAGGCGTTTTGTTCCGCCAAATACGATTATTTCGAGGCGATTTTTTTGGTGATCAATTTACCCGTGCGCCCGTGAAGAAAACCCGTCCTTCGGGACGGGTTTTATGTGCACAGGTAATTTTTTACCCTGCGATTTTTGGCGGGATCAGAAATACCCTTTGAACGGTATGCGGCGGGAATTCGTTGCGAACCCGCTCGAACATTGCGAGGACATCTGAACGCCGCGGAAGGTCGTTCTCAACCCATGCTCCATGCTGTTCGAAATGGCGCAAAATGAGAAGGCGTGCTTCGGCAGTCATCCCGAGAGGCGGTTCACCGATGCAGAAGTTTGTCCAGGTGCGTCCATACTGCTTGGCACTTCTTAAAGCCGTTCCGATAAAACGAACGATTGCATCGCAGTAAAAAGTTGCCTTCACCTGGACGCCTACAGTTTTTCTCGGGTCTGTGGGATCGCGAAATTCGATATCCCGTCCGCAATCATGGTCCCGCGAATTGACCCATCCGTTCAGAATTTTGGCGTACTGTTCCTCAAGCTCATAGCCAAAAGATGCTAATGTTTGTCGCTCCGCCAACTTGCGAGCGTCGTATGTGTAGGTATTGGTTTTCATAACGTTTCTGTATATCGGTCTATTAAAGAATTGAGAAGCAACTCGAAAAATATTAGCATAATTGCTAATCATAAACAAAAATTTTGTCATTTCAATGCGCCGTCAATGTCTATTTTTCATAAAAAATTAATGAAGCACTTGCTACTGTGAATAAAATGGCTTGACAGATAACCAGAAAAAGTTAGTCTGTTACTAAGGGTTCAATTAAATAAATTAAAACGACAATACAAATTATGAAAAAACTCATTGCCTTCGGTTCGTCGTGTGCGATCATCCTCGCGGCGGGCATCACCTATGTCGCAAATGCAGAAAAACCAAGTACTCCGGCGGGTTTTTCGGTGGCTGACTCGCATATTCCGGTCTGTCCGCCGGATCAGGCGGGGGATACAGCTCGCTGTCATGCCCGCGTGGTTGCGAATGGCAAAGGCAAACCGCAAACGACCAACGCTCCGAGCGCGTATGGGCCAACTCAATTGCGGGGCGCTTACAATCTCGGAGGTTCCGTCGGCTCGCCTTCGCAGGTAATTGCCATCGTAGACGCGTATGATCATCCGAATATTCAGAGCGATCTCGATACGTATAGCGCTTCTTTCGGTATGTCGTCGCTCCCGCCTTGCCTTGTTCCGGTAGCTGTTTCTCCCGTCGCTTGCTTCGAAAAAGTGGATCAGCGCGGCGGCACGAATTTTCCGGGAACGAATAGCGGCTGGGCGCTTGAAATCGCACTTGATGTCGAAATTGCCCACGGCGTGTGCCCGGGCTGCAGTATCCTTCTGGTTGAATCGGATACCAATAGTCTTGTGAATCTTTTCGCAGCGGTGGATCGCGCCGCCGCGCTTGGTGCGACAGAAATTTCCAATTCGTACGGCACCTCCGGCGAATTCACGGGCGAAACGAGCTACGACTCGCATTTTAATCGAACCGGAATTGCGATCACCGTAAGCTCCGGAGACTCGGGCTACGGCACCAGTTATCC
>CAYZZK010000030.1:0-9660 GCA_964483045.1 uncultured Candidatus Saccharibacteria bacterium | reverse complement strand
CCTTCAAGATGGTTGGCGCCGATTACCGGTATGCCATGCGCTTTTCCGAGCTTCTTCGCGAACTCTATTCCGGCCCACAGCGCGGGCTCAAGCCCTGGCCCGACCGTGACGGCAATCAGATCCACTTTTGGAATGAGGAATTTCGAATTCTGAACCGGCGGTTTTCTAGCCGTAATTCCCGATTCATGCTTCGTGATTCGCTTGAGTAAAATCGGCAGGTTTTTAATATGCTCCCGCTTGGCCAGATTTGGAACTACGCCTCCGAACGGCGCGTGGATTTTTATTTGCGATGCCACGAGATTTTGAATAACCCTGAACTTCGGCTTGCTTTTCCCGCCGCTGGCCTCAATCAGGGAAATGCCGGTTTCATCGCAGCTTGTTTCGATCGCCAAGATTTTCATGAAGCAACGCCCTTAATCTATCACACGGCAGCTCCACAAAAAAGCCCGCCCCTTTTTTAAGGGGCGGATTGTTAGGGCTTCTGTTGGGGCAGGAGCTTGTCGAGGGCGGCTAGTTTATCCTTGCAATCTGCGGTTATCCGATCAAGGCAGAGAAGCTGGTAATCGCAGTCGTGAACGGCTTCCCCCAGCATCCTGTTCAAATTTTCCATCCCCGCATAAATTGTTTTATGGGTGTTATTTTTGAAAGTGGCTTCCAGGAGCTGCGCGAACACTTGGCGATATTTTCCAAAATTCTCGACTTGCCCGGCATAGTCTGTATAAATCTGCCGTAATGCCTCTCGCAAAGCCGCTTTTTCGGCGGGATTGAGGTGCTTAAAATTCGTGAACTGCATAATGGTCCTGCTTTTTCGAGCCCCGTCATCGGAGCTCGTGCTGAATCTAATGTATAGCAACTCCTAAAAATCGCAAGTTCCAAAGCGTTCTGCGCTTTGATAGGCGGCGTCCCTAAGCCGCCGAGTCGATTTTGAAATTGTACGGCTTTTTTGCCCATGCGCCGGCGTAGTCCACCCCAACACGCTTCCCGCGCTTGATTCGCGGAGGCGGTACTCCTGCGCCGCGACCTTCGATCCAAAGACCGGTTTTTCGATTCGCCTGGCGCCCGTTTAATTCTCCTCCGATTTTCAAAAACTTAGTTAAGCGTCCGGGGCCGTTTAATAATTTTTCCGTGCCGTCAGGCAGCCGAACTATGCCACCTCGTATCAGGATCGCTGCGGGATAGTTTTTCGGGCCCGTCACTACATTCAGCATCCAATGCATGCCGTATGTGAAATAGACATACCATTTTCCCGCTTCGCCGAACATTATTTCATTGCGTTTCGTTTTGCCCCTGTGCGCATGGCTTGCTTTATCGTTCGGCCCGTCATAGGCCTCGACTTCGGTGATCATCGCAGCGATTTTTCTGCGGCCGGAGCGCCGCACGAGAAATGTCCCAAGCAGATCGCGCGCGACTGCAAGCGCCGGTCTGTCGAAAAACTTTTTGGCTAGTATGCGTCGTCGCACTCCTCTATTTTCGCACAAGAAGGGTGGATTGTCTCTCGTCTTTTAAAACCACGATGTCCGCCTTCAAGGATCCAAACTTAAGAGCTTGCTGTTTTGAAGGCATCCAGATATCGACGATGCCTTTTTTCCTCGGGTGCATCCGGTCTTCGACAACGAAAATTTTATCGCCGAACACTTTGGGGATTTGGATTTTCGTTCCGAAAGGAAGGAAATTCGTCGCCACAATGCCATCGCGCACATGCTGGCCGGAGGCGGTTATAAACGGCGTATCGTCCGTTTCGTCTATCGAGCTTGAATATGCCGTAAGCCATACCCGCGTGGTTGCGGCGGCGATGGCCGTAGCCCTTTCGGTTTGCTGCCTTTCGGATTCAACGTCGGCCTTGATAGACCCCGCAAAACCGGGATAAAAAACGGCCATTCCGATTGCTGCAATTGCTATGCAATTATAAGCATTTCGAATCGTTTTCTTCATATGTTTGTTGATCTAATGGCCATTTGCAGCTTGCTCGACTTATGCGGAGCATTGTCGAAAGAACCCTTGTGAGTCCAAACAAAAAAGCCCTTCCGGGCATGCTGTTTCTATGGCTATTAAATTTGGGTTATTGTAACAAACGGCCTAAATTTGTCAAGTATACAGAAATATGGTCTAAAAAGTGTGCGTTCGGCTGAGAGCGAGTTATAATCCCTCTATGATTTCAGAAAAAGATTTGCCGCGGCTCAAATTGCGCGCCAAAAAGATTATTTCCCGGCTTAGAAAGATTTTTCCGCATCCGAAAATCGCGCTCGTGTTCGGAAATAGCTGGGAGCTCGTAGTCGCGGTGCAGCTGTCCGCGCAGTGCACCGATAAAAAAGTGAATGAAATCACCCCGGCGCTTTTCAAAAAATATAAAACCCTGAACGACTATATTCGCGCGAATCCTCGGGAATTCGAGAAGCATATTCATGCGTGCGGGTTTTATCGGGCTAAGACGAAAAACATCTTGGCCGCTGCGAAGGCGGTGAAAGAAAAATTTGGCGGCACATTACCGAAAACGATGGACGAGATGCTTACGATTCCCGGAATCGGCAGAAAATCCGCAAACGTAATTTTGGGCAATGCGTATGGCGTAGTTGAGGGGATCGCGGTGGATACGCACGTAAAGCGCCTCGCGCGGGTTCTCGGATTGTCTCGCGAAAAAACTCCGGAGAAAATCGAAAAAGATTTAATGCAGATTATTCCCAAAAAAGACTGGTTCGAAGCGACGTATTTGCTGATTGACTACGGAAGAAAATATTGTGTCGCGCGTCCGCATCAGCATCAACTTTGCCCTCTATCCAAAACACTGAATGAATCAGGCGGTCGAGATTGAACGAAAGTCCCATGGAACTAGTCTGCAGGGATATAGAAAGTGTTTTCTGGCAAGAAATACGGCTGCTCTACGAACTCCGTCCGTAATGTGAACATAAAGTTGCCGTTCGCTCGAGTTTTGTTATCCACATTTTCCCGCGCGGGAAGAAAGAACAATATGGTATGATAAATTTATAAGTTTGATGCCGAAACAATATTATTTTTTGGGTATCTGTTTATCTTTATTGGTACTGTTTTCGCCCGCGCTGGCGCAAACGACCAGTTTTTCGCTTTCGTTTACTCCGACTGTCGGTACGATTGCCCAAGGCGGAACAACAAGTGCATCGATCAATATTACCGGCAGTACAGATGTTACCGGCGACGGAGTAAGCGATGTGCCCGTAGTATTCGCCGTGTCTCAAGGGCTTCCCGCGGGCTTATCGGTATCTTTTTATCCGGATTCATGCCCGCCTCCCTGCAACTCCATCATGGTTGTTCAGGCTTCTCCAGCGGCTCCTGCCGGCACCTACGCCATTCCTGTTTTCGGAGCGGCCCTCGGGCAGACCGCAACAGCTACATTCACTGTGACAATTTCTGCTCTGCCGAAATTCGACTATTCCGTCTCGCTTACCTCAAGCCAAGGATCCGCTGCAACTCGAGAGAATGTCGATACCACCTTAAATTTAGAACAGCTATCCGGAACAAGTGATAATGTTACTTTAAGCGCTTCGGGGCAGCCGAGCGGAGTAACCGTGAATTTTAATCCCGTTTCCTGCGCGCCGCCTTGCAGCGCCTTGGTCTCGTTCAATATTTCATCCGTCACGAGCGGCATATATCCGATTACGCTTTCAGCTACCGCCGGTAGTCTCACGAAAAGAGTGACGTATAATCTCCAGGTGGCGCCTTCTTCCTTGTCCAATTTTTCGTTCTCGATGCTTCCGCAAAGCAGCATCATCAAAAGGGGAGAATCCGTAAATGCCCTCGTCAATCTCACGCAGCTTTCCGGAACAAGCCAATCAGTTGCGCTTACCGTTGCAAATCAGCCGGCCAGCACGACGGTGCAAATTTATCCAACTGCCTGCGAACCGCCTTGTAACGCCGTATTATCCGTTGCAACAGGGCTAGATATTATTCCCGGCACTTATAAAATATATATCCTTGGATATTCCGGCGGAATCACAAAGACCGTGGATTATAATCTGGTCGTCGCGGATTCGCCAACATACGATGCCTTTGGCAATGTAACGAGCGGTGGCGGCATCTCGACAGGCGATACCATAGCCCCGGGCGGGTTGCCGAACCTCGGAACAACTTTCTCGTCATATATTTTCACCAGATCTTTATATCGCGGTTTAAGCGGAGACGATGTACTGCGTTTACAGAAGTATCTTGCCGCCGATCCAAATCTATATCCCGAAGGAATTTCGAGTGGCTACTTCGGCGCGCTTACGGAACAGGCGGTAGGCAGATTCCAAATCAGGTACGGCATTGTCTCGAGCCCTAGTGAACTTGGCTGGGGACGGGTTGGGCCGCGCACGCGGGCAAAATTGAATGCACTTTTGTCGACTTAGTAGCGGCTCTCGACTGCAAAGAGGGGGAGCTTTCTTATGCTGGGCGAAGAATGTTTAGTTAAACTTTTTCCACTCGCCCTCGCTCACGACGGATATTTCTTCGTCATCTACTTTGATCGCGGTTTCATCGTCAATTCCATAAAGCGGCTCTTTGATTTGTGCCGCCAATTGTTCCAAAAGCGGCTCGCGAATACTTGGAAAATGTGAAGAGTTAAGATGCGGGCGGATGTGAAAATTCACAAGTCCCAGCCCTTTGGTATTTGTATATCCCTTCGCTTCATCTTCGTAATACAAAAGCCGATCCGACTGGCTGGTCAAAAGCGTGGGGCAGGCGACAATGCTTCCCGCGCTGATGCCGACGTACACGCGCGCCTCCAATAATTTCGGCAGGAGCTCCTTGAGTCCGGATTTTTCTATCCAGTGCATAAGATGAAATGTATTCCCTCCGCCGAAAAGCAAAACTTCGGCCTCTTCGAGGCGGGGAAGCCACAGCTCTTTCGGAATCGCGGAAATATCGACAATATTCACCGAAAAGAAAATACTCTTTGCATCCGATAAATCATTGATGAGCCATTCTTTATCTCCCTTCTCCACATTCGCCGCAGTCGGAATGAACGCGAGCTTGGCTTCGTCGAGCGGCTTGCCTACGAGGTCCTCAAGCGCTTCCCGCATTGAGGGGTTCGTAAGTCCGCCAGAAGTAAGAAGAAGTTTCATGAAAAGATTATAGCAATTATTTATAAAAAAGGCCGCTCCGATTTTTGGTCGGAGCGGTTTGAAAGTTGAACTTCGTAAGGTTCTTGAATTTCAGGAAGAATGGACAGTTTTTTGCCCCAAAGCTTGGGCGGCCCATTGTCTAAACTTCCGATCAGCCGGATTGAGATCATCCTCAGCTGCGAGTGTATTCATTTTCCCTCGTAGCTTAAACAAGGCAATTTTCTGAATTTGGTATATGGCTTGTCTTCCTACCCCGAATTTTTGTCTAATAGCATCGAGAGACTTGCCTTCGTTGAAGCGCATATTCAGAATCTCGCGTTCACGCTCGGAGAGGACTTGCAAGGCAGTTTCGAGTCGTTTTTCTTCGTTTTTCTCCGCCTGCATTAACTGCTCATCCGGTGGCAAGGTGAGTTGATGCACCATTGCAACTTTTTGGAGTAGATGATTTGGGACATCCCTCGTAATTTGCACTGTCTTGTCCCGAGCGAGAAATTCAGCAGTGAAGACATGATCTGGGAAAAGTTCCGATACCGACATCTCGGTAAGTTCTTCAAGCTTCGCGGCAATCTGTTTAGATTGCCGCAAACTAAATTTCGGAACACGCTGCATACGTATCATTTGCCCGAACAGGTTTGTGCTTATTCCAAGATATTTTGCCATCTCCGCCTGGGTCATTTTGAGGCGCTGCATAGTTTCATATAAAACGCCATGGTACATGCGCGCTTTAATCGCAACCTTAAAGTCGCCGTCTCTGCTCACTTTATTTTTGTCAGTCATAAATTTTTGCACGGGTTGTTTTTTTGAAGTCGTAGTGACCGGCTTGTTTGTGAATGAACGAGAGTATAATGAAACTTATAAGAAATCCTGTCAAGTTTTGAAAATAATTTTTTGACCAAGTTTTTTTTCTCAAGTAAAGTTGGTGTGTTATGAATTTCGAACTTGTATCCAGTAATAAACCTGCCGGTGATCAACCAAAAGCGATCAAGTCGCTTGTTGAGGGCTTGGAAAAGGGCCTGAAGCACCAAACACTTTTAGGTGTTACCGGTTCCGGAAAAACATTTACGGTTGCAAACGTGATTGCGGAAATTCAGAAGCCGACGCTTGTGATCGCGCACAACAAAACGCTCGCAGCGCAGCTTACGAACGAATTCAGAGAACTGTTTCCGAAAAACTCGGTGAATTATTTCGTTTCCTACTACGACTACTATCAGCCGGAGGCCTATATTCCGTCGAGCGACACGTACATCGATAAAGAGGCGCTTATCAACGACGAGATAGATAAACTTCGGCACGCTGCGACAATGGCACTTTTGACGCGCAAAGACGTGATTGTGGTCGCATCGGTTTCCTGTATTTATGGTTTGGGCGCACCCGAAGCATATGCGGAAAATATTTTTCATTTTAAAGTCGGCGACGTAATAGACCGAAAGAGTTTTATGCGCAAACTCATCGAGCTCCAATTTTCGCGCACTAATTCAGATTTGAAGCGCGGCACATATCGTCTGCGCGGGGACAATTGGGAAATCATGCCGCCGGACAGGGAAGTGATTTACAATTTCGAACTTTCGAGCGGAAAGATAAAAACCATATATGAAGTTGATCCCGTTGCGGGCTTCGAGCCCTTCGACAAAGCTCAGGGCAGGCCCGGCACGCCAACGCTTCCTGAAATATATATCGCTCCGGCCAAACACTTTATTACGCCGAAAGAAGAGCGCGAGCGGGCGATTCTGGCGATTGAGCAAGAAATGCGCGAGCGGGTTAAGTACTTCGAAGAAAACAACCAGCCGCTCGAGGCCGAGCGGCTGGAGCGGCGAACGCGATTTGACCTGGCGATGATGCGTGAAATCGGCTATTGCCACGGCGTTGAAAATTATTCGCGGCATCTCTCCGGCCGCGCCGCGGGGGCTCCGCCCGACACGCTACTCGATTACTTCCCCCGTTCTGCCTCGAACGAGCCGGACTTTCTTACGGTCATCGATGAGTCGCACATTACTATTCCGCAAATCCAGGGAATGTATGCCGGCGATCGGTCGCGCAAAAAAACGCTTATCGAGTATGGTTTCAGGTTGCCGTCCGCAGCGGACAATAGGCCGCTCACATTCGAGGAATTCCAAGAACGCATCGGCCAGAGAATTTACACGTCCGCCACGCCCGGGCCGTATGAAAAGAAAACATACGAGCGCAGTGCCGTATCCCATCTTAAGGGCGCCGAATTGGGGCAGGTCGTAGAGCAAGTGATCCGCCCGACAGGGCTGATCGATCCCAAAATCACCATTCGCCCAGCGCGTGGGCAGGTACAGGATTTAATTCCTCGCATAGAGGAGCGCGTTGGAAAAAAAGAACGCGTGCTGGTGACGACGCTGACGAAGAAAATGGCCGAAGAATTGAGCGCATATCTCGAAGAGAAAAAAATAAAAGTTACGTATTTGCACAGCGACGTTAAAACGCTCGACCGGATCAGAATTCTCATAAATCTGCGCAAGGGATCCGAGAGCAAGGGCGGATTCGACGTTCTGGTCGGCGTAAATCTATTGCGGGAGGGGCTGGATTTGCCCGAAGTATCGCTTGTCGCGATTCTCGATGCTGACAAAGAAGGATTTTTGAGAAGTGAGACGTCGCTTGTGCAGACCATCGGTCGCGCGGCGCGAAACGTGAACGGGGAAGTGTTGATGTATGCGGATCAGATTACTGGATCAATTACGCGCGCCGTTGCCGAAACCGACCGCAGGCGGAAAATCCAGCTTGCATACAACACGGAGCATGGCATAACCCCTAAGACGATTATCAGAAAAATTACGAGCATTTTGCCAGATATAGACGAAGTATTGAAACTTGAGATGAAAGTAGTGCCGAAATCCAAAACCGCGCTTAATAAACTCATTGCCGAGAAGACAAAAGAGATGAAAGAAGCGGCAAAAAACCTGGATTTCGAGTTGGCAGCCGTTTTGCGCGATGAATTAAAGGTATTATTGAAGTCGGCAAAACAATCCGAACAAAATTCGGCCTAGTTTTCCACTGTTTGGGTGGAGTTCTTAACAAGAAGTACGGATTTATGCACGCGCTGTACACTTTTTGCCATTGACTTTTTCATAATTTGGAAGAGAATAGTATCAGGTTCTAATTAGCGCGCAAGCTATTTCCGATCAAATAACATTTTCGTTATGAGTTCGACAATCACATCGGCCCGTGGGCTGATGAATAAGAACTCAATATTTTACGAACACTAGGCGGACTTACCGAGCGCAAACTAAATAGAGCCGAAGGAGGAGATTCCCGTAACAGGGGGTCTTTTCCTAATTAATAAAGCGCCATGTCGGCGTTTTTTTGTTGCAGATTGACCGAATAAGTTTACTCTGTTACTTTGTGAACGTTCATTGAAATTGGAAAAACGGATTTCGGGAAGTAAATTTTTAACCATCGCACCAGAAAGGAGCTTGTATGCTGCAAAGAATCTTAAAACGCCTGAACGATAAAGCGTTTCTTGCGGAAGTAGCAGACGGAGGTTACGAAGAACTTGTGATACGTACCCGTACGTATTGCGACGCTGAAGCGCCCCAATTTAGGACTTTTCTCGAAAGGACTCAAATTTTTGGGCCGAACGTATGCGTCGGAGTAATGTTGATGCTAGGATATTTAAAGCGGGCTGCGGAAGTGGAAGCCAAAACAAAACTGTGGCTCACGGAGAATATGCAATCAATTACCGAGCACTGGTGCGTTCTGGAGGGCGAATCCTGGAGAGAAAGCCCGGACGCATTTGTAAGAAATGCCCGCAATACAATTGATGCGCATTGCCCTGCTTTTCGCTGTGTTTTAAAGATTTGGGAGATTTCGGATATAACCATCGTAGTGGGCGCACTCACTCTGCTCGCTTTTTTTACGCGTATGCCAAGCGAAAGTTCTTCGGAGGAAGCATTGTCGGAGTAAAAATCTAACGGTCATTTCAAGCGGGAAGAAGCAAATCTTTCCGCTTTTGATTTTCTGTTCCTGGTACGCTACAGTTCCTTCCATACCCCCATAGAGCCACGCACGGGGGCGCATTCTATTTTTACAAACATGAAAGATAAAATTATTATCCGTGGTGCGCGCGAACATAATCTGAAAAATATTTCACTCGAACTCCCGCGCGACAAGATGATCGTGTTCACCGGCCTTTCCGGCTCCGGAAAATCGTCACTCGCATTCGACACGATCTTCGCCGAAGGCCAGCGGCGGTATATCGAATCCCTCTCCGCCTACGCACGGCAATTTTTGGGGCGGCTCGACAAGCCGGATGTGGATGAAATAGAAGGGCTTTCGCCCGCGATTTCAATCGACCAAAAAAGCCACTCATCGAATCCTCGCTCCACCGTGGCGACGATTACGGAAATTTACGACTATCTTCGAGTGTTATTCGCCCGGCTCGGAAAACCGTATTGTCCCCGATGCGGGCGGCTCATTCAGAAACTGACGAACGAAGAAATTGTCGATGTCGTCATTGAACTCGCAAAGACCAACGAATCGAAACGGAACATAGTGATCTTGGCGCCCGTTGTCCGCGGCCGGAAGGGAGAGTACTATCAAATGCTGTACGATTTTTGGCACGCCGGAT
>CAYZZK010000029.1:0-9735 GCA_964483045.1 uncultured Candidatus Saccharibacteria bacterium | reverse complement strand
GCTGATGCAGGTTCGATTCCTGCCGGGGGGACAACATACTAACTTTCAGGGCAGAGCGGTCGTTACTGTTTGCATCGTTAGAGAATACGGGACGATTCCGAGAAAAGTGAAAATCATTTAGAATCAACTCATGAAGAAAACGTTCATTCTTGTGGTGCTCGACGGCTGGGGAATCGGGAGAAACGACGAAACCAATCCCGTCTACATTGCGAACCCCAAAAATTTTGCCTGGCTAAATGAGAATTTTCCGGTCACGAGTCTGCAGGCCTCGGGCATAACGGTCGGTCTGCCGTGGGGGGAGGTCGGAAACAGCGAAGTGGGGCATCTCACGTTGGGCGCGGGGAAAGTTCTCTATCAGTACTATCCGAAGATCACGATGATGATCCGCGATAAAACTTTCTTTTCGAACACCGCACTCAAAGACGCGTGTGCCCACGCTCGAAAAAATAACTCGGCGGTCAATTTGATCGGCTTATTGAGCAAAGGCAATGTCCACGCCTCCATTGAACACATCCAGGCGCTGCTCCAAATGATGGAGTTGGAAAAAATTGACCATGTGCGGCTTCATCTCTTTGCCGACGGCAAAGATACCCAGCCGCATACGCTCGAGGCGCTCCTCTCGGCACTTCCGAAAGCAAAGATCGCGACGCTCACCGGCCGATACTATGCGATGGATCGAAATAAAAATTGGTCTCTTACCCGGATCGCGTACGAAAATATTACGGGGCAGTCCGGCACCCGCCTCGAAAATGCGCACCCGGCAATTGAGGCAACCTACAAACGCGGCCTTACGGAAGAGTATCTCCCCCCTCTTTGCTTTGGAGACGACAGCGCCGTACAAGAAAACGACGCAATTATTTTTTTTAACTTTAGAGAGGATAGTATGCGCCAACTGGCGGAGTCCTTTATTATAAAAGGATTTAGCGAGTTTCCGGTGAAGGATTTTCAGAATCTCTACGTCGCCACAATGACCGTGTACGAAGACCGTTTTGCCGTGCCGGTAATTTGTCCGGCAGAAGAGATTTTAAATCCGCTTGGAAAAGTATTGAGTGACGCGGGCAAAACCCAGCTTCGCCTCGCGGAAACATACAAGTATGCGCACGTAACTCTTTTCTTCAACGGCTACCGCGAAACGCCCCTTCCGAATGAATATCGGATTGTTATGCCCTCGATCTCGACGGCCCGCATCGAGGACCATCCGGAAATGATGGCCGGGCAAATAACCGATCGGCTGCTGGATGCCATACAAAGCCATGGGTTCGATTTCATCCTCGTGAATTATGCGAACGCCGATACGATCGCGCATACCGCGAACTACGAAGCGGGAATCCGCGCAGTGGAAACGATAGACAAAGAATTGGGGCGGATCCTTAAGGTCGCGATAAATCCGGAAACCGTTCTCATGATCACCTCGGATCACGGGAATATCGAGGAGATGCTAAATCCCTCAACCGGCCTTCCCGAAAGCCAACACGACGCAAGTCCCGTCCCGTTTTACCTTATAGCCCCGGAATTCAAAGGAAGAAAATTCACGAATTGGCGAAATCTTTCAAGTGAAACAATGGGTTCTATCGCTGATGTAGCTCCGACTATTCTCGAACTTATGCAAATAAGAAAACCGCCCGAGATGACCGGAAGAAGCCTCCTTGAGGGCATTGTGTGATAATCGGGTCCGTGTTTGAAAAGTTTTGGTTCGCTGGTACAATCTAAAAAAATATGTCCGGGCATTCCCATTGGGCTGGAATTAAACACAAAAAAGGCATTACCGACCAGAAAAAGGGTGAGGTTTTCGCAAAACTCCTTTCCGCAATTTCCGCCGCGGCGAAATCTGAACCGAATCCGGATTTCAATCCGCGGCTCCGCACGGCAATTTTAAAAGCCAAAGAGGTAAGCGTACCGAGCGACAGAATCAAAAGCGCGATCAAGCGGGCTTCGGAAGCCGGGCAGAAACTGGAAGAACTGGTTTTTGAGGCGTATGGCCCCGGCGGGACGGCAATCCTTATTGAGGCGATAAGCGACAACAAAAACCGTTCCGTCTCCGACATAAAAAAAATAATCGGGGATTATGAGGGCAAGTGGGCGGAATCGGGAAGCGTCCGGTGGGCGTTTAAAGAACTGCCGCGGGAGGAAGCCGGGGGCTGGGAGGCGACATTTTTCGTAGACATATCCGACACGGAAAAAGCGCAATTGAAAACTCTGACGGAAGCGCTGGGCAATCACGCCGATGTCCAAAATATATATACAAATGCGGTCATTAATTCCCCCGGCGCATGATCATACTTGGAATTGACCCGGGCACGAGAAGAATAGGGTATGGGGTGGTGGAATATCTAAGCGGGACAATCTCGCTCATTGAGACGGGACTCCTTAAAATCGAAGCGGGAAACGACCCGGAGGCCCTTCGCGAAACCAAGGAACAAATAACTAGCGTGCTTAAAAAGTTTGCGCCCTCAATCCTTTCTATAGAAAAACTGTATTTTATGAACAACCAAAAGACGGCCATTCAGGTTGCGCAAGCTCGGGGCGTAATCCTATCTGCGGCGACGGAATACGGACTTGAAATCAGGGAGTTTGCGCCGAACGAAGTAAAACTGGGGGTAACCGGCTATGGGCTTTCGGACAAGAAGGGGGTCCTGAAAATGGTTCGGCTGATATTAAATGAGCCCGAACTCGATGTTATAGACGACGCCAGCGACGCTTTGGCCGTTGCGATTGTCGCCTGCAAAAGGGCCTATCCGACAAGGGGTCCGGCGAAGAGCAAGGCAAACTAGCGGCAGGTCGTTTTGCATGGATTGACATATTTTTTTGTTAAAATATACTTTCTAAAATTGCGAATGTATCCTAAGAAAGGTCGAGGGAAAAATAGACACCATGGTTGAAGAATTATTAAAGTTACAATCTGCCTTTAGAGGGTTTGGCGACGAGGACGAGGACGGAAAGAACGAGGAACTTCCTCTCGAAGAGAGTCTCGACGAGGACAAATCCCCGGACGACGGCGCGCCCGAGGAGGAAGAGGAGTTCTAGTGAAGTCCGCCGACTTTGAATTCAAAAAGCGGCCCTTGCGGTTCTAGATTTGGCAATGGGCTGTTTTTTGTTTAAAAAATTCGGGTTGCATAGAGCCGGAATGCAGTAGGTGCTTCTTTGGAGGGAATTTGCAATAATAAAGTTCCGGGCGGTCATAGTGTCGTTTGCCCCGTGCCGCCCTAAAACATGCAACGGAAAATTAGAAAAAACATAAAAAGGGCTCTCGTGGTATGCTGCGGACTTCTGGGTATAGGGGCGCTTGCGGGCCTGTTCCTTTTATTTTATTTCTCGAAGGATTTGCCGACTATCGAACAAATTACGACGAGGCAGGTGAGCCAGTCAACGAAAATTTTTGACAGGACGGGCGAGGTGCTTCTCTATGAAATCAGCAGCGGACAGGAGCGGACCGTAGTTCCGCTTCAAGACATACCCAAATACCTAAAGGATGCGACGATTTCTATTGAAGACGAAAGGTTTTATGATGAGCCGGCATTCGACTGGAAAGGAATCGCCCGGGCGCTCGTTGTGAATGTCCGTAATGGACAGGCGCGGCAGGGCGCATCCACAATCACCCAGCAGCTCGCGAGAAACGCCTTCCTTACCGCCGAACAAACTATCGGCAGAAAAATACGAGAAATCATTCTGGCTACGAGGATTAACCAACTTTATACGAAAGACCAAATACTCGCCCTCTACCTCAACGAGATTCCGTACGGAGCTACGACCTACGGTGTCGAAGCGGCCAGCGAAGCGTTCTTTGATAAGCCAGTGGGGGAATTGAATCTGGCCCAGAGCGCAGTCATCGCAGCGCTCCCGAAGGCGCCAAGCTATTACTCCCCGTGGGGAACCCATGTGAAGGAATTATTGAGCCGGCAACAAGTAGTCTTGAAGAAAATGCTCGAGCTCGGGAAGGTAACCCGAAAAGAGTACGATGAGGCATTGAAGTTCCCGGTCTCGTTTTCATCGCAAGGCAAAGAAATAAAAGCTCCGCATTTTGTGATGAGTGTTCAAGAATACCTAGTTCAAAAATACGGGGAGGATATGGTGCGGAAGGGAGGTCTTCGTGTCACGACAACGCTGAATTGGGATCTCCAGCAAGTCGCCGAAAAAGCGGTTTCCGATGGAGCGCAACGCAACGAAAAACTATACGGGGGATCAAACTCTGCGCTGGTCGCGGAAGATCCAAAAACCGGAGAGGTCTTGGCCCTTGTCGGCTCAAGAGATTATTTCGACACGGCGAACGACGGCAATTTCGATGTCGCCACGCAAGGGCTGCGGCAGCCCGGATCCGCGCTGAAGCCTTTTGTGTATCTTGCGGCGTTCGAAAAGGGGCTCACGCCGGACACGGTGCTCTTTGACGTCCCCACGGAATTTGCGGCGAACAACCCGGCGTGCCCCGCAGAGCCCGATTTCGAAAACGACAATAAAGAGTGCTTCCATCCGCAAGATTACGGCGAGTTCAAGGGTCCCGTTTCCATCCGGACCGCTCTTGCCCAATCTATCAACATTCCGGCGGTAAAAGCCCTCTATATCGCCGGCGTGGGAGACGTAGTTAAGAAAGCGGCGAGCTTCGGGCTTACAACATTGTCGAGCCCGGACATCTACGGGCTTTCGCTCGTCTTGGGAGGCGGTGCGGTGCGGCTGATTAATTTGGTCGACGCCTATTCGGTCCTCTCTCAAGATGGGGTGAAGCATAAACAAACAATGGTTCTCGAGGTGAAAAACTCGATCGGCAAAATCTTAGAATCTTACAAAGATGAAGGATTGCGAATAACGGCCCCGGAGCCGGTTCGCGCCATAAATGGCATTTTATCGGATGTGGAAGCTCGCCGGGGGCTCTTCGGTGCCGGAGTGGGCATCACGACGTTCCCAGGGCAGGACGTTGCCCTCAAAACCGGCACAAGCAACGACTACCGCGACGCATGGGCTATTGGATACACCCCGGCAATTGTCGTCGGGGTATGGGCCGGAAATAATGACAACTCGCCTATGCACCGCCAAGGGTCGAGCATCCTTGCCGCAGTTCCGATTTGGCACGATTTCATGGCGGAAGCCACTAAAAATATACCGCAAGACACGTTTATTAAGCCGGAATCGGTTTCGCCGGCAAAACCGATTCTCGCCGGAGACTACCTGAATAACAAGCAAGTGCATACGATACTGTATTACATCGACAGGGATGACCCTCTGGGGCCTCCTCCCTCCCATCCAGAAGCGGATCCCCAATTTGTTAATTGGGAGTCCGGGGTTCTTCGGTGGGCGCAAAACAACCTCCCGGATTTTGGCGGCTACAACCAGGCGATGCCGCAAACCGAACCGAGCACGGCCGGTTCTTTCTTGGGAGTAGAGATCCAAAAACCGGTCGCGGGCCAGTTTATCGGAAGCGATATCGAGATTCTGGCTTCCATCACAAGCCGCCTGCCTCTTTCGCATATAAAAGTGTATTGGAACGGCACTATTCTGGACGATATATCGACCCAAGAAACAAACTTTGTGCTTTCGAAAAGTTATCCTCGTCCGCCAGTTGTAGCGCCGCAAAATTTATTGGAAGTCGAAGCTACAGATCAAAACAACTATACGCGCAAAACAGGCGTTATTGTTTACGGCCAATAGTTTCTGTTTTCTTTTACACGCCTTCAGCCGCTAACATAGGCGTTGCGGGTCATAGCCGTTCTTCCGATTAACACCTCCCTATTTACGCCCCAGCTATTGGTTTTAGAATATAAAAATACGATCCATCTCCCGCAGACCTTATCTCCGCAGGATCGCTCTCGCCACTCATCCCAATAAAAACCTCCTCTGTCTTTATGGCTTTTAGCGCATCGGCCACGTATCTCCAGTTAAACACGATCTCCTGCGCGCCGCCTTTTATTTTTCCGGAAAGGATATATTTATTTTCTCCGAGCGTATCGCTCTGGGATAAAACTTCGATTATTTTTTTATTTTCTTGGACTCGAAACTTTACCTCGTTGTTTTTGTTGCTGAAAACGCTCACGAGCTTTAACGCATTTGCTAAGTCCTCTTTTTTAACGACTATCTCCGTGTTGAATTTTTTGGGCACTATCGCCGTATAATCGGGAAAACTTCCTTCGATAAGGCGGGAGAGTATTTCCACCTCGGTTGTCTTAAAGAGAATTTGGTTTTCGTCGTGATATATCCGGACAAGCTCTTCATCTTTAAACGCCCGCAGAAGATATCCGACGGTCTTGAGGGGGATAAGGATTTTGAAGCTTTCTTTGTGGCTGGACTCGAATTGTTCCTCCCCTATTGTTTTTTCGGACAGTCTAAAGCTGTCGGTTGTGGCCAACTTGAGCGCAGTGACGGAAAAATCGAAAAGCATGGCGTTGAGCTCCGGCCGCAAATCGTTTGGCTGGGAAGAAACAAGGACCTGCCCCGCTGCCTCTTTCAGGACCAGCCCTTTCATTTCAACGAAAAGTTCCTGGTTGCTTATTTTGGGGGTTGGAGGAAATTCGTCCGGAGAAATGCCCTGGACAGTCGCCTCGTAGTTGTCTGTTTTTATCTCGATCTTGGTTCCTTTTTGCTCGATATTCAGCCGGTCGTTTTGAATATTCCCGATGATGCTCGAAAAAAGTCTCATGGGGGCGGTATATCTTCCCTCCTGGATCACCTTGCCTGTGGTGGCGCAACTAACCGCAATTTCCAGGTTGGTCGCCGTTATTTTTATTTTATTGTTTTCCGCGGCCAATAAAAAATTTTTCAAAATCGGAAGATTGATATTTTCGCTCTCCACTTTTTCCACAACTCCGATCGCATCCCGCAGGTTATCCCTTATGATCACAAACTTCATAATAATACTGTTCTTAATTTAAATATTTTTATTATTACTTCTTTTATTAAGAGGCCGAAAATGGGGATAAGTTCTTTTTGGCTCCTAAATAAAGGGCGTTGGGCGCCCCCGGGGTGTTGATAGCGTGGTAATCAACTCTTAAAGATTAACTCCTTAATCATTAATATTTTTTTTTTTTTTTTTTGGTCCCAATTGATTTCCCTATTAATTTTTTCATACGAGTGTATCGCTGTCGTATGATCCCTTCCCAACTTCTCCCCAATATATGGGTACGATAAGTCCGAGATGTCCCGAAGTAGATACATGGCAATCTGCCGCGGCTCCACAACCTCTTTCCTTCTGTTGTGGCTCACAATGTCTTCAATTGAAATACTGAAGAACCCGGCAACCGCCTTAAGTATCTGGTTGTCGTTTACGCGCTTTGAAAGGTTTTGGACAGATTTCTCGATTATTTCCTCGGCTAATTTCTCTGTTATGTCGGTCTGCCGCCGTTCTTGCGTAAAAAGCACTTTTTTCAAGACCCCCTCCAGCTCGCGGATATTCCTTTTAACCTTCTTAGCTATAAGATCCACGACCGGCTCACTCAGTTTTCTATTCATCCCTTCGAGTTTGCTGTTTATGATCGCAACGCGCATTTCGTACTCCGGATACCCGATGTCAACAATGAGTCCCCCTTCAAACCGCGATCGCAAGCGTTCCTCAAGTGTCGGTATCGATTGCGGGGGCCTGTCGGAAGATATGATGATTTGCTTATTGGTCTCATAGAGCGCATTAAAGGTGTGAAAAAACTCCTCCTCGGTCTTTTCTTTGCCACCGATAAATTGAATGTCATCAATAATAAGCACATCTACGTCGCGGTATTTTTTCTTCATGTCCTCCATTCGCTTATTCCTAATCCCCCACACGATATCGCTCGTAAATTTTTCAGACGGCACATATTTAGGTTTTATTTTCCCACCCGAGCGGGTCCAGATTTCATTCCCGAGGGCCTGAACGAGGTGGGTCTTGCCCAAGCCAACGCCCCCGTAAACAAAAAACGGATTGTATTTGTTGCCGATTTCTTGGGCTATTGCAGATGCCGCCGCGAACGCAAGCTCGTTCGATGGTCCGACTACGAAGGACTTGAGACTGTATTTCGGATTGAGGTTGGTCTCGGGGTTTATTTTGAACTCCAAATCGATTGTATTCTCCAGCTTCGAAATTTCTGGAACCGCCGTTTTTTTGGCTTCCCCCTGGCTTACGATGAACTCAACCTTTTTTGCCGAATCGTCAAAATTTCGTATGATTCCCAAAATGTTCTTATTGTATTTATCCTCAACCCACTGTTTCGCAAAATTATTAGGCAGAGAGATAAAAAACGTCCCATCTTTCTTATCGATCAAGTGGCTGTTTTTGAGCCACGTTGCAAAGTTAGCCCTCGAAAGCTGGATTTCCATTTCACTGAGCGTTAATTGCCAAAGTTGATCAAGTTCCATTGTGTTGCATGCCCTCTATGGGCAAATATTTATATTCGAAGATTTTCGGCGCTCAAAATATTTTACGCGCTCGCCAACTTTTCCCCAAGCTCTCTCGGCTATTCGGCGTTTGTACATCTAATTGTATTTTAAATTGGGGTTTAGTCAAAAAATAAAAAGAGATTTTGGGGATTACGTGTTGATAACTTTTTTATGCCATGCCAGCAAAAGAAGTTGCCTTCCCTAGATATCGATGGTAGCATACTTCCGATGTCTCAAACATACCAGCCAAAAAAGAAAAAACGGCGAAGAACTCATGGGTTTCTGGCCCGGCAGCATACACCGACGGGGCGCAGGGTTTTAAGTCGGCGTAGAACCAAGGGCAGAAAAAAATTGACCGTCTAAATACATAAAGCCGCCCATTCCCCGGCAAGGTCCATGAACTTGAAGTAATGTTTCCCCGAAAATCCCGTGTTCCGAGAGCGGAAATGGGAGGGACTTTCTTTAAAACGTTTCTCTCCCCCCAGTTTTTACTAAAAAGCCGGAAAAACACTGTAGGCAGGAATCGTTTCGCGATTATAATATCGAACCAAGCCGTCCCGAAATCCGCGCGCCGGCATTTTTTTAAGCGATTTTTTGCCAGCCGTATGGCGGCGTGGCCGAATATAGGCAGAGACTGTATAATTATTGCTTCTCCCCGGCTGGGGGCGGCCACGCGGGAAATTCTGGAATCCGGGATCGACGCCGCCCGTGAAATTCTGCTCCAAAAAAATGGCACAACTATTTAACCTCGTTCTCTATAAGCCGCTTTTGAACGCCCTCGTCTTTCTTTACCAGACCGTGGCATTCGGGGACCTCGGCGTCGCGATAATTTTGATCACGATACTCGTCCGGATTCTTCTCTATCCGGTCTTCCATAAAATGGCGAAAACCCAGACCGTGATGCAGCGCCTCCAGCCGGAGCTTAAAAAAATTCAGGAACTTCACGGCAAAGACAAAGAGAAACACGTGCAGGCGACGATGGATTTGTACAAAAAATACGAGATAAATCCCTTCTCGAACATCTTCCTGGTTATCATACAGATTCCGATTCTGCTCGCCCTCTTCCAAATTTTGAAAAATATTCTAACGCCCGACTTTTCCTCGGGCATATATTCGTTTATTACCCCTCCGGCGGCCATCAACCCCATGTTTTTAGGCTTGATTAACCTCAAAGAACGTAGTATCGTAATGGTTGTGTTGGTGGCTTTCGCGCAGTATATCCAGGCGCGAATGAGTCTGCCGGCGCTGCCCAAAGACCGAGAAGCGACCCAGCAGGAAAAAGTGGGAAGGCAGATGGTGTTTATAGGCCCAGTGCTAACGCTCATCTTCTTTATAAACTTCCCCGCCGCGATAGCTTTGTACTGGCTTATCTCGACCGCCTTCTCGATCCTTCAGCAACGCATCGTG
>CAYZZK010000028.1:0-9891 GCA_964483045.1 uncultured Candidatus Saccharibacteria bacterium | reverse complement strand
TACCGCTGCCGAGAAAGATTAGTAATTTTTTAGATTTTCCAATAACTCCAAAAAATATAACGCATTACATGCTTAAAATCAATTTATTATTTTTCGCGAGCGAACCAGCCGCCGATGCCACGCATCGGCAAAGGGACCTGCTCTAAATAATTCCTTTGTGCGCCCAGTATAGGATCGAATGGTTCGATAAACTCACCATTTAGCCTGCGGCCTTGTCCTTTAGACCGGCAGTGAGAGAAAAATATAAATTTGAATTTATATTCTTCTCGAATGAACCGGTCGGCGATATTCACGCCAAATCGGCAGGAAACGAAAATAAAGCGGTAAATTCTGCGCATTGTGCCCTCAGCAGGGATCGAACCTGCGACCTTGTCCTTAAAAGGGACCTGCTCTACCAACTGAGCTATGAGGGCCACACAAAAATCCGCACACTTATTGTACGGATTTTCGAACTTTCTTCAACTTTTTAACGCCACCTATTCACTTTTAATAAGGTGATATATCTTTTTTGCAACTTAGTGAAGGCGAGAAAGAAATTACCGAGTGAATAGAGAAAATGCCGGGTGCCCGGGAGTTTCGACCAGGGCGGCATGTTCTCGTCATGAGCGAGGCTAATTTCTCGAGCCGGAACGGTTGCAAAAAAGATATATCACCGTACTTACTCTCCCTTCTCTATATCCTCAAGTAGTTTCTTTGCTTTCGCACTTACTTTCTTAGGCGCTTTAATAGTGAAGTTCACCAACAGATCTCCGCGACCGTATTCACCAAACCTCGGCATACCCTCGCCCGAGATTCGAAGATTTTCCTTGAGGTTGAAGTGCGCTGGAATTTCCACACTTGTCTTCCCGCCCACGATCGTGGGAATTTCAATTTTGCGCCCCAAAAGCAGATCGAAAATATTCAACTCTTTTTTTATGAGCAGATCGTCTGCATATCTCTCAAAGACAGGATGTTTTCTTATTTTTATCCGGACATACAGGTCGCCCGGGGCGCTTGCCCGTTCTCCCGCCTCGCCGGCGTCTTTTATTTTTATGAGCTGGTCACTTTCAATTCCGGGCACGATTTCCACCTGCACATTCCGCTCGCCGATGACCCTCCCGGCCCCATTGCACGCAGCGCATATTTTATTGGGAATCTGCCCTGATCCCTGACACGAGGTGCAGGGCTTTACCTGCGAAAAACTGCCGAAAAAGGTTTTCTTCTGCTCCCTGATTTCTCCCCGCCCGCCGCACGTGGAACAGCTCTTGTATCCGGCCACCGGATCTCCTCCCTGCCCCTTGCATGTTTCGCAACGGATGGCGGTTTTGATCTTTATGTGCTTCGCAGTGCCGCGAAACGCTTCTTCAAGCGTTATTTCCTCGGTTGTTTCCAAATCTGCACCTCGCTCATACGTTCGTCTCCGAGACTTGACGCCAAACCCTTCGAAAAAGGTCTCAAAAATATCCCCGATATCGTTGAAATTCGCTCCATCGGCGGAAAAACCGAAATTTTCCCAGTTCGGCATTCCGGAAAATCCTTCAAAACCGCCCGAACCATTAAAGCCCATATTCGGTTCTGCTGTTCCGAAGCGATCGTAGTTCGTCCGCTTACTTTTATCCGATAAAACTTGATACGCTTCGCTTATTTCTTTGAATTTTTGTTCGTTCCCGCCCGGCTTATCCGGATGGAACTGATGAGCGAGCTTGCGGTACGCTTTTTTAATCTCTTCATCCGCGGCGTTCTTTTGAACGCCTAATATTTTGTAATAATCTTTTGGCATTTTATTCGTAACAACTTAATTCTACTATTCACGACAGATTTGTACATGTGCATAAGTGGCATTGCCTCCACAAAGTCGTTATCCGCAGAAAAAAAATAAATAAATTTTCTAAAAATCCATGACCTCATGGGTTTTGGATACGCCGATAATGCGAGTGAATCCAGACGTAAGCAGCAGCTCATAGAGTATAAAGGAAACGAACATGACAATCCAGTAGAATATCACCCCGAATCCGCGAATTACGAGAAATACCGCGAGCGCCCAGATGAGCAGAAACCATTGCTTGAAACGATCCTTGAGATTGGCGAGCAATTTCAATATTGAATTATAAAAAATGTCCATCGTGAGGTCTCCAGGGGAAATCTCTACGCCGAGACTAGCGCCCATGCTTGCGACAATCTGGTTTGAAGATTGTTCGATCATATGCTCTTTGTCCGGCTCTGACAGACTGTTGAATTCTTTAGCGCCTTTGAGTTCTGACCGGGCAAAACTTCTTGCAAGGGCGGTAAATGTCGAATTGAAATCAATGTCCGGATAAAAATTTTTGGTCATGTCAGTTGTCCAACCGTACAAACTTTTGAAATTTTCCCTGGGAATAAAGGCGCGTTTTTCGTCCCATTGCGGCAAATAAAGAATGATCAGAAGGAGCACAAGCGCCGTTGTAAGTTTCTTGAGAGACAGGCGCGCGGCCTTGAAGAAGCGTATCTCAAGACTGTTTTCAAGTTCCCCGTAGGCCAAAAGCTCTCCCCACGCGGTAAAGAAAATAAATATTCCTCCGGCGGCCGCAAGAAATGTAAGTGCATATCCATAGAAAGGGATAAGGATACAGATCGTTTGCAGAGCAAGTATTAAGATCCGACGCTTGAACGCCTTTGTAAAAAAGAGCTGGAGTGCCGATAGCGTCGAGAAGATTCCAAGAGAAAGCAAGAGCACCGTCCCACTGCCGCCGCCCAAAAACTGGGAATACGCGAAACCGAGCCAGAGAGCGGAGATAAGCGAGAGCGCATCGATGATAAGCGGTTTGTAATATGTGGGCTGGACGATTGGCGGCGGCGTTTTAACTTGGTTTATTAAGTTTTTGTCGGTGATGCGTTGCGGCGGCAACTTACTCGCGTCTGTCTCTGTCATGAGGGTAGGTTAAAACCGCTATTTATTTTGCGGCGGCGCTTCTTCCGGACCTTTTTGGCCTTCTTGATCTGCCGGCTTTCCCTGATTCCCGTACATTTGCTGTCCGATTTTTTGGAGTTCAGCCGAAAGATTGTTTATTGCGGTCTTTATGGCTTCGGCATCCGAGCCCTCGCTCGCTTTTTTAAGCGCCTCGATTTTTTCCGTGATCGCCGTCTTTATATCCTGGGTGATTTTATCTCCGGCGTCTTTCACGGCTTTTTCCGCGAGGTATAAAGTGGATTCTGCCTGATTTTTCGCTTCGGCGAATTCCTTTTTCCGCGTATCCTCCATCGCGTGCTCCGCGGCTTCTCTTTTGAGTTTCTCTATTTCGTCCTTCGAGAGCGTCGTGGACGCCTCAATTTTTACGGATTGAGATTTTCCGGTCGCCTTGTCTTTCGCCGAAACGTTCAAAATTCCGTTTGCGTCGATATCGAAAGTCACTTCGACCTGCGGCAGGCCGCGCGGCGCCGGCGGGATGCCGTCCAAAATAAACCGCGCGAGCGTTTTATTGTCCGCGGCCATCGGGCGCTCCCCCTGCACGACACGGATTTCCACCGAGCCCTGGTTGTCGGCGGCGGTCGAGAAAACCTGGGTTTTCGAGGTCGGAACGGTCGTATTTTTGGGAATCATCGCGGTCGCAACACCCCCCAAAGTTTCAATACTCAAACTCAAGGGCGTAACGTCCAAAAGAAGGATGTCTTTCACATCGCCCTGCAGAATTCCTGCCTGAACCGAGGCGCCCACGGCCACTACCTCGTCGGGATTTATACCTTTATGCGGCTCTTTGCCGAAAAGAGTTTTTACGGCCTCCACCATCGCCGGCATCCGCGTTTGTCCGCCGACCAAAATCACTTCATTTATTTCCGAGAGCTTGAACCCGGCTCCCTTGGGCGCTGCGGCGGTCACCGTTTCCCGCGTCAGCTCGATCGATTTGTCGATATAATCTTTTACAATGCTCTCGAGCTTCGCCCGCGTGAGCTTAATCAAGAAATGTTTCGGACCATTCGCGTCCGATGTGACATACGGCAGGTTTATTTCGGTTTCCGCGACCGTCGAGAGTTCATGCTTCGCCCGCTCCGCGGCTTCCTTGAGGCGCTGAAGCGCCAACGGATCTTTCGAAATATCAATCCCCTCTTGCTTTTTATATTCCGACACCAGGTATTCATTGATCCGCTTGTCAAAATCGTCTCCACCCAGATGTGTGTCGCCTCCCGTCGCTTTTACTTCAACAACATCGTCTCCCACTTCGAGAACGGAGATGTCGAATGTGCCTCCGCCGAAATCGTACACCACGATTTTCTCATTTTTTTGTTTATTGAGACCGTACGCCAGGGCTGCTGCCGTCGGCTCGTTCAAAATTCTCCGCACCTTGAGCCCGGCGATTTCTCCGGCATTTTTAGTCGCTTGCCGCTGGGAATCGTCGAAATAGGCCGGCACGGTAATAACCGCTTCCTCGACTTTCTCGCCCAGTTTCGCTTCCGCATCGGCTTTGAGTTTTCCCAAAATGAACGCGGAAATTTCTTCAGGCGAATACCATCTGTCTCCGACTTTCACCTCGACGCCCCCTGCCGAGTTCGCGCGTATGTCGTACGGAAGCCATGCTTTATCGCGCTGGACTTCCGGATCGGCGAATTTTCTTCCGATAAGACGCTTCACCGAAAAAATTGTGTTTTTGGGGTTCGTAATCGACTGACGCTTTGCAAGAAGCCCCACAAGCCGCTCATTCGATTTACTTACCGCGACGATCGACGGCGTGGTTCGGTTTCCTTCGGCGTTTTCGAGGATTCGTGGCTCTCCGCCCTCGACGACGGCCATCGCGGAGTTAGTTGTTCCTAAATCTATTCCAAGTATTTTGCTCATAGCTTTTTAAATATTAATTAGTGATGTATACCAAAATAATTTTTCGTGCCTGCTTTGTTATAAGTTTCTACCGTTACGAGTCATCAGTCTTTGTTTTACTGACTTTCACTCGCGCTGGCCTTATTATTTTATCATATAACCGGTATCCCGACTCGATTTCTTCAACTATTGTGCCGGGGGGCTGCTCCGATTCGACTTCCGCGATCGCTTCGGCAACTGCAGGATCAAGTGCATCTCCGGGTTTGACAACAATTTTCTCGAGCCCGCGCTTCTTTAATATGTCTTCTATATGCGATCGGATCATATATATTCCTCGTTCCACAGCGCCGGCTTTTTCAAGCGCCCGGAGTCCCAAGTCAAAGTTGTCCAGAACGACGATGAGCTCTCGTATCAAGTCTTCACTCCCGTAGCGCATCAATTCTTCCATTCTTCGGGTATCCTCTTTTTTATAATTTACAAAATCTGCTTTTGCCCTTTGCCACCCGGAAAGATATTCATTTTTTTGCCTTTCGCATTGCTCGAGCTTTTCTTCAAGATATTTTATTTGGACCTTCGGCGTCATCACTTCTCCACTCTCGCTAGAATTTATATTTTTCACTTCATCCATATTTTTGATATTTGATTTTTTAGTTTTGATTTGGAGTGGACGTTTTTCGCTTCAGATTCTTAAAGATTTTGAGCGCTTTTTTGTAATCCATCCGCTTCGGCCCGATAGTAAATATCATAACCTGATGTCCATCCGTTTCGTAACTACCTCCGATAACTGCCAAATTCGCGCTTCTGACTAATTCATTCTTTTTTCCGATAAAGAATTCGGGCGTTTCTTCGACGAGCTTTCCCATGGTATCGAGTCGGCTGTCGATTTCCGCAAAATCTCTGATTATTGTTTTGATTTCGTCCTGCGTTTCCCATTCCAGATGTTCAACGAGATTTTCCAGCCCGTTTTTAAACACAGTTTCTTGTTCGGAGATTACTCCTAAAATTCCGAGCTTTGAAGACAGCATTTCAAGTAATTCCATCCACGCTTTTTTCTCGAAAAGGTTCGAGATGGCTTCGTCCTCGTACGACATTCTCTGATTCGGCTGGTGTATGATGTGTTGCACGAAAAATTCATATCCCTTATCCGCGGGAATTTTCCCGGCCGAGCGATAGGGATGTTCAAGAAATCCGTGCTCCGCGAGTTCTTCGAGCTCAAACCGGATCATGGCGGGCCGGATGCCAAAATCATGATTCTCATAAAGCTGCGCCGAACTCACTGGCACACCTGTCTCTATGAATTCCTGAACCGTCGCCTCTAATATTTTGAGCGTTCTATCATTCATCCGGGCTTAATTATAGTCATTGGCAATCACATGTCAACATTGCCAATGTTGACCCTGAGCTTGCTTGCGGTGAGCTTGTCGAACCTGTCGAACGGGTCAAGACTGCCAATATTGTCTGGCATTCGGAAAGTCAACACAAAACAACAATGACGGTGTTATAAAAAAATGACCCGCGGAGCTTTGACGGTGGCCGTCGTAGCTTCCGCGGGTTAGGTTTTGAGTCAATCACCAACCGGCGATCGTGCGAGCCCGATAAACCAGGCAGACTTTTTGGACATTTGGGCTTCTCGAGCTCCAGTCCTCACTGTAAATTTGCGTGCGCTGATCAGGCGTATGCGTTTACAGAATAATTCGCACTTTTCCGGCACGAGACGTTGCCACGACCTTGGGTGGCAACATAAATGTCGCAGTCTCGCTGGAAATCCAGCAATCCACGGCATCAGTATTGTTTCAAGAATTTAAAACGATATTGATACCGTGGAAATTTAAAGGTGCTATGCTAACCAAAAAAAGCATAGCACGTAAAGGACTACCTTGTCAAATGTTCTAATGCCTATCCATGCCGCACGACAAGCACATCTCCGTCCTGCACGACGTAGTCTTTTCCTTCAAGTCGGATAAGTCCTTTCTGTTTTGCTTGAACCCAACCTCCCGCTTCGAGTAACTTTTGTGAGTGCACGACTTCCGCGCGAATGAATTTCGCTTCAAAGTCAGTATGAATGACGCCCGAGGCTTGCGGAGCTTTTGCGCCTCTCGAGATCGTCCACGCGCGAGTTTCGTCCTCTCCGGTGGTAAAAAAACTGATAAGATTCAAAATCTCATATGCTTTCTTTATGAGTGTCGGAACGGAATTATCCGCCGCGAGATCGGCTACAACGTAGTCCGCGCCAAGCTCTTTTATTTTTTTCAAAAGTGCCGGGGAGGCATCCTTTTCTTGTCCGTTCAAAAGATATAACTGCCGCTTCGCCGTAAGCAGATTTAACTCCTTGATCTTCGAGTTCTGCTCGATCATCGCAATGATTTCTTTTGAACTCGCCGGCAATTTTCCGGCATCAAGATGCTCTTTCAAAATTTTGAGCTGATCTCGATCTTGTATCGCCGGTTTCCCTCCGCTCCGGGCGTCGGATTCGGCTTTAGCGAACCGTTTTGCCACTGATTCCAAATCCTTTAAAATCAATTCCGTATTTATAATTTCCATATCGCGCGCCGGATCGATGGAATTTTCAACGTGTATAATTTCCGGATTCTCAAAAATGCGCAGCACGACCACGATCGCCTGTGTATCACGGATATTTGCAAGGAATTGATTGCCCAACCCTTCTCCCGTGTTCGCGCCCTTTACAAGTCCGGCGATATCATAAAATTCAACGACCGCCGGCACCACCTTTTTGGATTTACTGAGTGCAGCGAGCTTGTCGAGCCGTTCATCCGGAACGGGAACAACCCCCACGTTCGGATCTATCGTCGCAAAGGGATAATTGGCGATATGCACCGCTTGTTTCGTGAGTGTTTTAAAAAGCGTGGATTTACCCACGTTCGGCAACCCCACGATTCCGATTGATAGTTTTTGAGCCATGTGTTCGAGTTTACAATAAAATCGGCATATTTCAAATAAAAAGGACGGCGCCATGGCACCGTCCGTGATTTTTTTTGCGCAATTCAGGCAAAACTTCTTACAGGTTGATAAAACGGAAGTTATCGAACAAAACGTCCATGAAATCCGTACGAATGCCGCCATAACCCGGCTGGGTAAAGGGTGCGCCGACGGCGCCCCCCCGATCGGTCGCTTCCGCTACGAGCGTCCATATTCCCGTCCATCCCTTATCAAGATATAGCTTGATGCTTACGGAACCATCGGGCAAATTTACAACCTCGCTCCGCAATCCGATCCACTTATTAAGCGGAAGCAGATTGGGATTCGTGTCTCGATTGTAGACCCCGGGATATACTCCGCGCGTATACGCCAGCGTGTAGTACGTTCCGCCGATTTTTTTCTTGATAACTGCCGCTCCGTCGACGCGGATGCCGGTATAGTACAGGTTGAAGTTGTCCTGAAGGCGGTTGAAGAGCAGGAGGCCGTTTGATTCATTGCGATACGGGCTTGTGCTGAATTCATTCCTCGTGATGACGAAGTAGAGAATCTGTCTCGCATTAGCCCACGCGCTCCTGGTGGGCATGCGGAAGATATTCTGCGGATGATAGCCGTTATCCGTATCCTGCGGATTATTTTGGGAATAGAGGATTCGCCACGGGTCAGTAGCTGCAAGCTCTCCCTGCACCGTGTGCCCTCTGCCCTGATCGGACATCATATATGCGCCGGAATTCAACCACCAATAAGGATTCGTGCTCGCATCGGCCGGGTACGATTCCTGAATGACTTCCACTTGGCTGAAATCATAGAGGAAAGGAGACGTCGGCTGGATGGCCGCGACACTGGTTTGAGTTGCGTTTAGCCGCACGCGCTCTTTAGAACTAGTGCCGTTTCCGTTCGCTTTTTCCCTTTGCCGTTGTTCGGGAAATCCTTTATTTTGTGTCACCGCTTCCCTTCCAGGCGCAATTTTCGCGATCGCTCCTTGAGCGTTGGTCGTGAAATCCCTTTCTTTGTCGTTTGCCGTATATGTCGCCGCCACCTGCGGAGACGCTTGTCTGAAGGGAGTGCATGCGACGTACATCATGAGCGTTGCCGCCATCGACAACAGGGCAAGCGTTCGCCATACGGAGTTCCGAGTTTGTAAGTTCATTGCTGTGTCCTTTCACTTTTTTGTTTGAATTCAATATTCATCGATGCTTCCAACGGCCGCTATTCGAAGTACCGCTGGAAAACGCATGCTATTGTGCTCCGGGAGACTTTTTATTCGCGCCTCCCGCAGCCGCTCCTCCTTCATTGCCATTTCCTCCCCCTAGAGCTTCCGCAAGGCCGTTGGTTGTCAGGTCTTTTTCTTTGTCGTTCGCTGTATATGCGGTGGCCAATTGAGGCGGCGATTGTTTATAAGGTGCGCACGCGAAGTGCGTCGCCATGATCGGCGTCACTATCGCTAGAAATGCAGCGGCATGCCATATCGTTCTGCTTCCGGTTTGTTCGTTCATTACAGAGTTCCCTTCTCGCTTTTGTCGTTTTTGTTTAATCACAACGGGCTCGTGGTACACCCAAGAGCAATACCGTGCCGCATGGAGAAAAGGAAGTTCGCTATCGCAAAATAACGGCTTCCGGTTCTATGTGGCCGTTTGTTCAGTTGTGAAAGTTCGATTGTTTATCCGATAGCAAAATAAAGTTCTGCGATCGGCAAGAGGATGGTTTTCTTTTTCATGAAAATTTTTTTAAGCGATATCTCATCAGCGATAGACCCGAACCATTTTAACTCTTTATACTTTCCAAGAAAAGGGATATAAACTGAACAGCTTTCTGACCAGCTCAAGATGTTCGGGAGTGTTCACTCCCAAAGTCTCGAATGGATTTACGTCCACGGTGCGCACGTGCTTCCCTTCTTGGATAGCGATCCGCACGAGGTCCGTGAGATAATATTCTTTTTGAGCGTTCTGATTGCTGATTTTTCTAAGATTCTCCCACAGCCAATCGGCGTTGAAGCAAAAAAATGCCGGATTCAGCTCGCGGATAGCGAGCTGGTCTTGGGTGGCGTCTTTGGCTTCGATGATGGCCTCGATGTCGCCGTTCGCATTGCGCACGATTCTGCCAAAATCGGATAGCGGTCTTCTCCATCCTTCGAAATCCTCAACCGTCGTCGTGGCCATGGTTATCTCGGCATGCTCTTTTTCGTATGCCGC
>CAYZZK010000027.1:0-10000 GCA_964483045.1 uncultured Candidatus Saccharibacteria bacterium | reverse complement strand
GCAAGGGCTTGCAGGTTCGACTCCTGTCCCGCGCACAAAACAAAAATACGGCCATAGGCCGAATTTTTGTTTTATGCGTTTCACAACCCTCGGTTCTGAATAATCTCCTACACGGGAGGAACCTTATACTTTCCTCCCGACCCCTCCTTCGCGCCAAATTTGAATAAATTTGGCGGCGCACTATACTGAATTCCATGACAGATCTGGAGAAGATAGAGAAAAGAATTTTGGAGTTAAAAGAACTTTTAACTACAGCTAAACATTTATCACCGTATAGAGCGATACTATTACCAACACATCGAGCGGAACTAGAAGCCGAATTAGAAAAATTGTTAACAATGCGGCAATTTACTTTAGATAAAAGGAGAAATTATTCTAAGGGAGGCGATATTAACATTAAAGCCGGAGACGGAGGGCCAAATGGAAACGGTGGAAGTATCGAACTTGGACCGGGAATTTATAAGGCCGGCGATGCAGCACAAATGGTCAATAAACCAAGAGAAGGCTTGGTGAGTAAATTTTTCTGGCAGTTTATTGTGGTTATCGCGGCTACCGTCGTTGCTACTCTAATTATTTATTATATTTTTGGAATAAAACAATAGCATCGTTCGAACATCGTGCATTCGCTTTGCTCAGTATCTTTGATCCAAGCCTGCGCACAAATATAAAATTATGGAGGCGCGAAGCGCCAAGTATACAGCCGCCCGCATAAAACCGCTTATGGTACAATTTTAGCATGTTCAAAAAGGCTTCGGTCCTTGGGGTAGTATTTCTCATATTCCCGATTTCTGCATTCGCAGTTACGGCGAATGCGTTACCCCAGGACGTGCAAAGTTTGCAGGCGCTCATTGTCCAGCTCCAGACACAGGTCAAGGCGCTCCAAGAACAAGTGGCGACACTCACCGTGCAAGTCGCTTCTTCCACGAAGGAAATTGAAGCGGTCAAGGCCGAGCTCCATTTCACAAAAACCCTCGTGCGCGGGATGGCTGGCGACGAGGTGAAAAAGCTTCAGGAATTCTTGAAGCAATTCCCGGATGTGTATCCAGAAGGTCTCGTGACCGGTTACTACGGCCAACTCACTGAAACCGCAGTGAAGAAACTCCAAGAGAAAGAGGGTATTGAAGCGGTGGGGGCCGTTGGGCCACGGACGCTCAGTAAGTTGAACGAACTCGTAACGACCGGCGCCGGAACTTCAGGTGTCATCCCACCGGGACTTCTCACCGCTCCGGGAATCCAAACTAAAATTACAACAACTACAACGAATTTTACGTTCCCGACTTCCACCGCATCCACTTCCACGACAGTCGTTGCGACTTCCACGGTTGCTACTACTACTTATTATTCGGCCACGACCACATCTCAATCTCCAATCCAGTCGTCTGGCGGAGAAGGTTGGAGTCCACCACCACCCCCACCCCCTTCACCATCCACTTCCTCATCAACTACGACTGCAACCACGACTACAACGATGACCACGACCAGCACGGCGGACGTAACATCTCCTTCGGCGCCCACCAACTTGAGCGCATCCGTTGTTTCGTCTGGCCAAATAAATCTTTCGTGGTCGCTTTCCACCGATAATGTCGGCGTGGCCGGATATAAAATTTATCGCGGTGGCACTCTCATAGGAACCACCGTTCCGACGTCGGCGTATTGGGATACCGGACTTTCGTCCGCCACGACCTACACCTATACAGTTGCGGCTTATGACGCCGCCGGCAATATTTCGCCACAAAGTACGAGCGTTTCCGCCACTACTCTTTCCTCCTCCGGTACGCCGCCGCCTCCTCCCCCTCCGAGCACCGTTGATACGCAACCGCCCTCGACGCCGACCGGACTTACTGCCACGACCGTGTCTATCTCAGAGATAGATCTTTCTTGGGATGCTTCCACGGATGACGTGAGAGTGGCTGGTTATCGGATCTATAAGAACGGCAGTTATATCTCGGGCTCGGAAGTTACGGGTACGTCTTACCACAGCACCAATCTTTCGACCGCAACTTCGTACAGCTACACCGTGGCCGCGTATGATGCCTCCGGCAATATTTCGACACAGAGCAACTCTGCGAGCGCCACGACGCAGGGTGGGAGCGACACAACGGCGACAAGCACCTCTCTCTCCACGCCTAGCACCCTCGCGTCAATTCTTTCATCGCTCTCATCGTCGCTTTCGGAAATTTCGATAGAATTACAGAAGCTTCTTAGATAACTCGCTTCCAAAACTTTCTCGGTTTGCTCAGTATCTTTGATCCATGCCTGCGCGCAAGAAAAAAAGAGGCGTTTCCACATATCGTGGTTCGCGCCTCTCTTTGGTCGGGAATGACTAATTGTTCGATTCTCCTCCCGAGGGGAGTTTGGGATAAACCTTGGTAATGGTCACCGTTTGTTGCGCCGACACCGTGAAGGAACTCCGGGGGTGCTGTTGCGAGAATTTGAAGGCGATGGCACGCACGGTCTCGACAACCGCGGTTGCCTGTTCAAATGTCCTCTGTTCGTAGGCTTTGATTTCACCCTCAACAATCGATTGCCCTTCTTGAGTGCCTATAATGACGTTCACCTCGCATGGCCAGTTCCGAAGTTGCTCCAGCTGAACGCGCACTTCTGCAATTATCCGGTCTTGAGTCAACGCCTCCGGCGGGCGGGCTTTTAGATGCCTACTTTCTTTGATTCTGTTGTCCGTCCTGAAACCGAAGGGGTTTCCACCACGGATCTGCGGGGGTACTTTCGGACTAATCGTGATCATCTGTGCCTTTCACTTTCTGGGGTTTATTTGTCCAGTGCAAACGTGTTAATTTGCCAAAAACATTTTGGCATAAGGTTATAAATTGTCAACTGGATCGTTTTTTCCGGTTTTCTATCAGCATCGTTCGAACCCTTCGGCAAGCTCAGGACGATGCGTCTAGCATGGGCATACAAAAGTATTTTTTCTTTTAATGAGATAGAATGGTTTTATGTTGTTCGGACTTTCTTTTGTCCATTGGCTTGTTGTTTTAAGTGCACTCGTAAGCGTTACCGGAGCGACATTTTATATTCGCGATACACTAAGAGCAAAATCAAAACCGAATCGTATATCATGGTCGATGTGGGCGCTTGCTCCACTAATTGGAACAGCGGCTGCTGTTTCGGCAGGTGCTGATACATGGGCCACCACGCGCATTTTCCTTGCAGGATTCATTCCTTTATTAGTCCTCATTGCCTCATTCGCAAATCCGAAGAGTTACTGGAAGTTAACCATTTTCGATTTTTTGTGCGGGGCATTTTCGATCTTAGCAATTATTTTTTGGTTTTTCGCCAACTCTCCCTTAAGTGCAGTATTACTTACTGCTATTGGAGACGGAGCTGCAGCACTTCCTACTATTCTTAAAGCATGGAAGTACCCAGAAACCGAAACTGGAGTCACATATATAGCTAGCTTAATTAGTGTTCTATTGGTTCTCCCTTCTATTCCGCAATGGAATATCCAAAATTCTGCTTTCCAAATTTACCTTCTTGTCGTGAATACGTTTTTAATTCTGGCAGTATATAGAAAAAGATTAGGATTTAACGCTATAAAAGAACAAGCTGCTGGAGAATAGTTGTTCGAATCCTTCGGCTTCGCTCAGGATCTGCGACTTCGTACATTCGCTTTGCTCAGTATCTGCGATCCACGCCGGCGCACTAAGGTTGTATGTTACAATCAAAATATGAATAAAAAAGGATTCGCAAGCATAGCGCTCGCGATTTTTGTAGTTCTTCTTGTCGGTGCGGTTGGGTATTTTGTTTTGCGTAAACCTACGATCTCATCGCCCACTCAGAGCGCGCCGGCTCTTAACCAATCGTCGCAGAACTCATCTTCGAGCGATCTTGCTAGGGATGTTGCCACATGCTTGTCGGGATCCATGACTAACAAAATGCTAGCCCAAATCAAATACGGAGTGGCTTCTGATCCTAGAGACGCAACACTTATTCTTGATCCCGATGTTTGTACGGGCGCTATACTTGAGACTATGATTAGTAAAGAGAATCCGTCGAGTAAAGAAGTAATCAATTTTTGTCTTAATCTTTCTACTGATAAGTTAGTTAGGGATACGCAAACGTCCTATCGAGATTATTGTATATATAATGTAGGCACTTATTTAATCCCCAATAATAGCTTAGTACCCGATTTTTCTGACGATTTTAAGCAAACATACTTATCTGGGCAACTATCGAATCAACAAACAAGGAATGCCTTATGGGCTACGTACCAAGCTAAACTTTGTGACGTCTATGGATCATCGACTAATTCCGAAAATAACAAAAATCAATGCTTGATTCATTTTATTAATCTCCCTTTATATCCAGATGATAAGATGACAGGAGTTTATTGCAAGGAGCTGGGTAACGACGCTTTGGCTGGTCGATGTCAGATTTTGAATGGAACAATTGAAAATGTTTCGCTAGATTTGAATAAAGAACCAATCTTACCAAACGGAAATGTCAGTGGGACTACACTTATAGCGGAGAAAAAGGGTTCGGACTCTTGGTTTGCCATTTCAATCAAGCCGAGAAGTAAATTAATATCGATTGCATTTGATCTAGATTTAGTAAATCCCACAGTGCCTCAAGCCCTTCTCACGGTATACGTAAGTACCAAGCAGATTGGACAAAAAGACGGGAGACTTTTTGGAGCTGGAACATGGCATGAAAAATTTTCATTTGACCCAATAAATGACTCCAACAATATAAGTTTTCGTTTAAATACATTTGCCGACGGTACTTCATCCGCAAGAATCAGGAATGTGGTGCTCGGTTATATAAAGTAACTCGGCACACCAAATCTCTCTTTTCCTACCCGTCTTGACACGGCATCGTTCAGAACTCTTGATTCTGAATAATTTCCTATCAGGATTTGTAGCTTGCCACGAATTCGTATCCGCACCGGCAAGGCATTGCGTGGCATTCGTGGCAATTTGGATTATACATTCGAGAGATTTCGTCCGCCGCGTTCACTCCGAGCGAGTTCAACACTCCCATGAGGCATGAAAAATAGTCCGCGGCTTCGAGCTCCACGTTCGCGAAATCTGTCGGCCGATGACTTCCCCGGAATAAAAGGAAGGCCTCCGCGAGTTCTCCCACTTCTTCCGCAAGGTGAATTCCGGCGTGGCTTAATGTCCGGCTCTCCGCAGGATAAATTTTCTGAAACATCTCTTGGTATTCTGCAAATGTTTTGGGTTTTTGTTTATCGTCCCGGGAAACTGCTTTTCGGCTAACGACTTTATTTTTTCTGCAGGAGCAGGGGGAGGTTCCGCAATAGGAGCAATGATAGGGAAACCGTCGCCATACAATTTCTTCGAGGTCGACTTGGAGTTGATTTAAGAAGGATGTAAACCAGCTCAATGCGATGAACGCGTTGGATTTCGTTTTGGCCGCATCTGCTTTGCGGATACCCTTTAGCATCCTCATCGAGAAGCGCTCTACGTTTGTAAGAATTTCGGGAGCGTTCCAGTGCCTCGCATTATTTAGTCCGTAGAGTTCGCCGATAAACCGCTGATATTGGGGAATCGTAACTGATGCGGGAAGAGAGGAGGACATCCTGTAATTATAACACCCGGAGCATTAAATAGAGTTCGAAACAGAATTTTTGGCTTCGCGCGCGAAAACCAGTAAATAACAAACCCCGGCATTTTGGCTGGGGCTTGATTGTTGAGAAACTGGCCGGGATAGGGGCGCGAGGATTATATCGCAACTTTCGTCTTTTTCTGTTCCTCGAGGATTTCGAAGAGGATATGTTCGTCGGAGTCGATATGCGGGCTTTCGAAAAACGAATCTCCGAGTTCATCATATGTGTCTGCCGCAAGGGCACTGCGAGCAGAATTAATTTCCTTGTACCTGTTTTGGAGTTCTTCGGTTGGAAGCTGCTGGAGCTCTTTCTTTCTGGCGCGGTATCTTTGCAGTTCTTCGAGGTCCTCATAGAGACGATTTTTGGCCAGTTCGGTTAGCCGCAAAAGTTCTTTTTTGGCGGCAAGGAGTTCTTCAATTTGCTCGTCGGTCAGCGAGTGTTTGTTTTCCGTGACAAGCAGATTCCATGTTACGTGCAATTGTGAGGTCATATCAGTCCTTTGGTCAGTTTTTTCCTGTGTTTTCTATTGGAAGGTTACTGATTGTGAGACTATACTTTCGATTTCGAGCTGTCAATTTCGGACGATGCCGGCGGCGTTGCCAAAACATACTGATTTGTGCTACTTTTTCACCAGTTCGTTCGTTGAAATGAGCGGGCTTTAAAAAATAAAAACAGGCATGTTTTGGCCAGGTTTGCATTTTTCTGGACAGAACTGTGCGTAGATACACGAAAGGATAGTTATGTCGAAAAGAGTTACTTGCAGAGCGGGGTTCACGTTGGTGGAAATACTGATCATTGTCACGTTTTGGAGCTTGCTGGCTATTGTTTTGGTTGACGGTATCGGGAAGGCGCGGGAAGCTGCGCAGCTTACCTCCATCGTCAACAATTTGCGCATCACCGAGGGCGCGAAAGAACAATGGCGAATCAGCCACAAAAAAACAACAGGCGACACTCCGGATATCAAAGACATCGGTCCGTACTTAATGGGCGGCACCACTCCGCCTTCGGTTGTCGGCGAGACCTACAAAATCAATGCCATCGGTACTCCGGCCACCGCGAAGATTCCGAGAAAACTTAGGAATTATCCCGCCGGCAGCAGCATCGTAATTCCGTAAGGAAAAATTTTTCAAGGAGACCCAGGCACCGCTTGGGTCTTTTTTTGCGTTGCGTTTCAGGTTTGGCTGTTGGAGGTTGACTTCATTGCGCTCACAGTGTTAGTTTTTATCCAGCAACGTTAGAATCTAAAAACGAGAGAGGAGGTAGTATGACAGACCTTACAAAACAACAGACTGCGATACTCAAGTTGCTGACGGCCGGCCTGACTCAGAAGGCAATAGCCGAAAAACTTGGAACGAAACTGAAGACGGTGGAAGGCCAGATAGGCGAGCTCTACGATAGACTTGGCTGTAGATCGGCTTGCGCGCTGACTCTATATGCGATTCGAGAAAAATTAACTCCGGAGATGGATTTCAAATCTTTTAAATCATACCGGTTGACTCCTCGGGAAAAAGAAGTTTTGAAACTGGCAGCTGAAGGAAATAATTTCCGAAGTATCGCCCGACTGCTTTCGATGTCTCCGCGCACTGCGGAGTATCATCTTACGGAGATTCATAAAAAAGTCCTTGCCGGCCAAAAGGGAATTCAGCCGAGAATCCTGCTCGTGCATTTCGCGGTAGCATGCGAGATAATCGACCTCGGCCCATCGGCGGAAGTGTGCATCTGAAGCCGGAAGTCGATTCTACATGGATTCTAAGTGCCCAAAAATCTAACAATTAAGCCCCGTCTTTCCGATGGGGTTTGACTTTTTTAGCGAATCTGGTATAGTTTAAACGTTCATATTGCACATTGAAAAATCAGTAGGCGATGGTTTTTAGTCTGCCGGCTACGGAGTGGCTGATTAAAAACCGTTGCCTGTGAAAGATCGGGCGGCGGTACTTTGGTGAACCCGGGTGTGTTCCGCTATGCGGAGTGCGTCCATATGAAAGGATTAGATGAACTCAATGTCATTCGGCAAAGACCTCGGTTTGATTCACGAGGCGATGGTCACGGGACGAAAAGTCGGTGCGACCAGAGCATTCTGGACGGCTCTTGCGCATAACGAAGAGGCCTTCAAAGAGGCGCTTACAGCAGTCGAGCCGTTCATTGTGAGCGATGCCGAGAAACTCGTGAGAATAGCCATTGATTCGGAGTCTCCTTTGATGTTTGATAAAGCCAAGAATGGATGGCGAATATTCTCTCAGGACTCTTGTTCGGGTGGGGAATTTCAAATCGGGCTTGTCTCTCCGTTTGACGGCAGGGACGGGATGATTCTCGGAGGAGAGTTGATCAAGCGGTCGCAAGATATAAAGGCGTCGCAACACCAGCGATGTGCCGAAGCGCTCTATCGGGAACGCGGAGAACTTCCGCCATGTTGGAGGGATATCACCATCGCGTTTACCGGTACAGTTTGGGAAGATTCCCAAAAAAAGAGGTATATCATCTGCCTCAATTTCGTTGACCAATGGAGACTTACATTCCGCTGCTTGACCGGTGGGTTCGGTAAGGGCGTGGTGCTTCCATATATCCACGTGGTACCGAAAGAGCCGGCACGCAACTGAAAATTAGAAGCCCTCGCGAGGAAATCTCGCGAGGGCTTTGTCATTTCAAAAGCATCTTTGGGAATATTTTTTCGCGATTTTGTATCAATTCTAGAGAATGATTCGGCCAAATTTAAAAAGTAGTACAATTATGGCATGAAGTTATGAAATATGTAATCGGGATAGACGAGGTTGGGCGGGGATCCCTCGCCGGCGCAGTGGCGGTTTGCGCGGTATGCATACCGGCGAACTTAAAGTTTTCTTCCGGAGGAGGGTTCGCCTCTGGCGAAAAGACTAAAAACTTGAAATTGGGGAAACTTCGCGATTCAAAAAAACTTACCGCGGCTCGGCGAGAGAGATGGTTCGAGTATTTTAATTCTCATGCGAAGATTAGGTACGCGATTGCGCAAGTGCATCCGCGGAAGATAGAAAAAATAAATATTTCGGGCGCGGCAAATCTGGCCGCAAGCCGGGCGTACAAACGGCTTTCCGAACGGCATCAAATGGATATGCAAAAATGCGCCGTGTTTTTGGACGGAGGGCTCTACCTCGGCAACAAGAAAAAGAGCATTGAGGAGTACGATGCCCAGACGGTTACAAAAGGAGACGAGAAGATACTCGCGATAACGATCGCTTCGATTATGGCGAAGGTGACGAGAGATCGCAGGATGAGGCGGCTTTCCAAAAAATTTCCGCATTATGGTTTTGAAGAAAATAAAGGATACGGCACTCGCAGGCATCGCGCGGCTATTCAAAATTTAGGGCCGACGCCGATACACCGATCGAGCTTTCTTCGCAAGATTAAAATTGCGCAAACTCGAGGATCCGATTGACGTTTTTAGAAGAATACCTTACTATCAATTTACATCTATGGGAGGCGTACCAGTTAAACATCATTCAAAAGGCAAAGTTGGGCGAAGGCGATCGCATCTCGCGATGAAAAAGCAGCGAGTGTTTGTGTGCAGCAATTGCGGCGGCCCAAAGCTTGCGCATCGGACGTGCCCGCAGTGCGGCAAGTAACATGGAGCAGTATCTAGAATCTAGAAAATAGAATCTAGAAGTTAATGGATCGAACTTTTAAAATAAACATGTTCTTTAAAAATCAATCCTCAATTCCGCCTTCTATTTTCTAAGTTTATGGCTACGCGACATCTTATACGAACAGTTATTCTCCAATCGCTTTACGAGTGGGATTTTTACAACAAAAAACATGATCTAGTTTCGATACTTGAGCGGAATCTGCAGGAATTCGCGCCGGGAATAGACGAGCCGGAATTTGCATGGAGAATTTTAAAAGGGATAGCCGACCATTTGGAGGATGTCGACAATATCATCGTCAAGGCCGCTCCCGAATGGCCGCTCGATAAGATTGCGGTCATAGACAGAAATATCCTTCGCATCGGGCTCTACGAGCTTTTATACGCCGATCCGGAAGAAGTGCCCCCGAAAGTCGCTATCAATGAAGCGATTGAAATTGCGAAAAATTATGGCGGGCCGAATGCCGCGCGATTCATAAATGGCGTGCTCGGGACTGTATATAAACAAGTCGGCGACAGGGGCAAAGCAAAGGTTCCTGGATCAAGTCCCGCGGAAAAAAAATCCAGCGATGCGTGAAATGGAAACATCTAAGGCGTCAAATCGAATCACTCGCGTATGTCACTATCTGCGAAACCGTTAGAAGAAAAAATCGGCATAGAATTCAAAAATAAAGAGGTGCTTGTGGAAGCCCTTACTCACCGTTCATATCTTAACGAATATTCGAACGGTGAGTTGCCGCACAACGAGCGCCTAGAATTTCTGGGCGATGCGGTGCTCGAGCTTGTGATAACGCACGAGCTTTTCA
>CAYZZK010000026.1:0-10356 GCA_964483045.1 uncultured Candidatus Saccharibacteria bacterium | reverse complement strand
GGATTCGGATTTACTCAAAGGCACGGTAGACCCGAACAACTGTATTTAGGAGCAGACCCCGGCAGCAGGCAGTTCGCAGTTTACCTCACTTCAAACGAAAAAGAATTCCGGCTCGTGCGAGTCGATAACGGAACAGAAGTTCTGCTGGACAGGGGAAAAGTTTTCGACTTCAATCCTCCCGCCAGGCACATTAAAACAAGCAGCATCGCCGCGAACGGCGAAAAATTAGCGAACTGGGAATTTCAGTGTTTGCCTTGGCAAGAAAACGGGCATGTTGCCCCGGCGGCAATACCGGCAGCATCACGGCATCCCCCGCCACATCCGCCTCCGGCTTCTCCGAAAGCAGAAGCGGCGGCGGGTTCGGCTACAGTAACGGCGCCAGCTCAATCGGCGAGGCCCGTACCGGCAGCTTGGCAGATAAAACCGGCTGAACCAGCTCCGCGGGCAAGCTTGAAACCGTCGGCGGCAAATCCGCCACCGGCGGCACGAGCGGCCACGCTCGGCTCGGGAGAAAAAAATCTTGAGCCCATTTTGCTCAAAATTCCGGTCGCCCGCATCCGAAGGTTCGAAGAGCAGCCGCGGGTAAACTTCAACTTGCGGAAACTCGAAGAGCTCGGGACAAGTCTTCAAAGCGGGCAGAGCCAATCGATCATCGTGATCCCCGTCACGGCAGATCCGGATCATGACTACGAACTTATTGCGGGCGAACGCAGACTCCGAGCCGCAAAACTCAAAGGAATCACTCATCTCCTTGCTGTTGTACGAAGAGATATTAAGGACAAAACCCAACAGCTCGAGGAAGCGATTACTGCGGATCTGAACAAGGAATCGCATAGCCGACTTGAGTTGTCGATTGCGTTCCAGCGGCTGCGGGATGCAAACGTTCCTCTTGCGAGGATCATGGAAATATCAGGAAAGTCTCTGGCCTGGGTTCGGGGGCATCTCGCCTTCCAGAAACTGCTTCCAGAACTTCGGGCACTGCTTGATCCGCCGACGCCAAAGAACGAGCGGCTTCCGTTCCAGATCGCCTCCGTCATCGCATCGGTGCCGGCGGAGATGCAGCAAAGTCTCTGCGATCAGATAATGGCGGAGCCGAGCAAAAAACTGCGGCTCGCTATCGCCCAACAACTTGCTCGAGAGTGGATTCCCGAACGGAAAGGCAAAAGAAAACCAAGCAAGGCGGTCGAAATCCTTGAGCGCATGCTCAACCGACTGCGGGGAGATGCGGTGGATATGCGAGGAATGGACACCGAAGTTTTCGAAAACTTCGTCAATCATCGCGCACCGGCGGTGGTTACCGAACTCCTCAATAACATCGATCAGATATCGGAACAACTGAAGCTGGCAAGGGAGCAAATCCTCGCCGAGCGAAAAAGAATCGCGTAAGCCATCAGATAAACACGGGAGCGGAGAAAATTTCTCCGCTCCTTTTTTATACTTCGATACGGGCAAAAGTTTTTGCAGGCATCCAGAGCGCGCTCCGAAAATCCTTGTCGTATCACTTTTCGATTACTGAAAAAATCTTTGCAATTAAGCAAATTTTCGGGTACGATTACGCCTATAAAACACTATACACAATGGCATTAAAAACCTTTTTTAAAAGTAAACTTGGAATTGCTGCCGTGGCGGTCGTTGTTCTTGTAGCCGGAGGAATTGCTTTCAGCAAATTCAGGGGAGGCGCGCCGCTTACCATGGTCGAGGTGCAGAAAGGCAGCATCAGCCAAGAGGTAATCGTTACAGGCAAAATCACTCCCGTGGATAAGCTTGACCTTGCGTTCGAAATGACCGGAAAGATTTCTCGAATCCGGGCGAATGAGGGAGACGATGTGCAGCCCGGGCAAATACTTATAGAACTCGATTCCTCCGAACTGCGGGCTTCCCTCGCCGAGGCAGTAGCGAACGCACAAGCGCAAAAAGCCAAACTCGACGAACTTGTGCGCGGAACAAGGCCCGAAGATATACAGATCGCCAAAACGAACCTTCTCAAGGCGGAGCAAGACCTCGCGAACGAATACGGCAGCGTTACACAAATATTGAACGATGCCTACGCAAAAACAGACGATGCCGTCCGGAACCAATTAAGTGCATTATTTACAGACGCAGACGGCATATATCCCCAACTTACATTCCCAGTGAGCAACCCGCAGGCGCAAATTGACTCGCAATCAGGGCGTATCATCGCGGGCGCGGAACTAAATGCTTGGAAAAGCGAGCTGGCCGGGCTCACCTCGCAGTCGTCTTCGGATGAACTCGAATCGGCAGCCGCACATGCCTTGTCCCATCTTCAAAAAATTCTTACGTTCCTCAATCGAACGATGGATGCCATTGTAAGTTCGCCGTCAGCCGTCGCAAGCACCTACAAAACCAATGTGACCACTGCCCGCTCGGCGGTAAATACGGCAATATCGGACATAAACGGCGAAATTCAAAACATCGCTTCGGGGAAAATAGCGATTGACCAGCAAAAAAACGAACTGGCGCTCCAGCTTGCCGGCTCAACACCAGAAGACATACACGCCCAAGAGGCCCAGCTAGCTCAAGCGGAAGCGAGCGTGGCAGTCGCGCAGGCGCGAGTAAATCAAACTGTGCTCCGATCCCCCATAGCCGGAGTGGTCGCAAAAATGGACGGGAAAACCGGGGAGGTGGTTTCCCCCAATGCGGTGCTCGCGTCCGTCATTTCAAAAAACAAATTCGAAATCGATGCCAATATTCCGGAAGTGGACATAGGGAAAATTTCCCTCGGAGACGCCGTTAGTATCACATTCGACGCATTTCCGGAAGAAACATTTTCAGGAAAAGTGATAAAAATTGATCCGGCGGAAACAGTCATAGACGGCGTCGTTAACTTTAAAACAGTCATCGGCCTTGATGCGCCCGACGGGCGCCTGAAGAGCGGGCTCACGGCGAATCTTTCCATAGAAACGGATCGGAAAAACGACGTGCTCATACTTCCGCAAGAAGCGCTTACGGAGAAGAAACAGGGAACATTCGTCCAAAAATATGAGCATGGCACCGTCACAGAATATCCCGTCACCGTGGGGCTCCGCGACAAGAACGGGAATGTGGAAATTGTTTCCGGCGTTACGCTCGGAGAAAGCGTTGTGAACGTCGGACGCAAAGCCGCCCAATGATCTCGATCCGTAATCTTCACAAAACATACGGCAATGACGGCACCAAAACGCAGGCGCTCGCGGATATCACGCTCGATATCGGCAAAGGCGAATTCGTTTCTATTATGGGGCCTTCCGGTTCCGGAAAATCGACATTGCTCCACGTTCTAAGTTTTCTCGACCGACCAACCTCCGGATCGTACACGTTCGCGGGAAAAAAAACCGAGGGATTAAAAGATATCGACCTTGCGCGCATACGCAACAAGGAAATCGGCTTCGTGTTTCAATCCTTCAATCTGCTCTCGCGCTCGTCGGTGTATGAAAATGTGGAACTTCCGCTCATGTATTCGCCGGACGTTCCGCCCGAGAAACGGAAGGAACTTATAACCTCCGCTATTCGCGCCGTCGGGCTTACTGAAAAAACAGACGTCGAGGCCGGAAAACTTTCCGGCGGGCAAAAACAGCGCGTCGCGATCGCCCGTGCGCTCGTCACTAATCCCAATGTGGTTTTCGCGGATGAGCCCACCGGAAATCTCGACTCGAAATCCGGCGCCCAGATCATGGAAATATTGGACGAATTGCACGCCTCCGGAAGAACAATCATCCTCGTCACTCACGAAACATATACAGCCGAATTTGCGGACCGGCTCATCGAACTCAAGGACGGGCGCATAGTCACGGACAAGCCAATAGCGAAAGCAGGCCGCAAATTTTTCAAGTAACCATGCATATCCAAAAAATTAGCTAACCCATGCGACTTAACGACATCATACTTACTGCATCGCGAGGGCTTCGCCACGCCAAGCTCCGATCGCTCTTAACCATGCTCGGCATCGTGATAGGCATCGGGTCGGTGATACTGCTCATGTCTATCGGCGCTTCCGCGCAGCAGCTTATTTTGGACCAAGTGCAAGGCATCGGCTCCAATCTTATTTTTGTGATACCCGGCGCAACCAAAGGATCGCGCTTCTCGTCTCCGGCCTCGGTGCAAGGCATCGTTATAAAAACACTCACCGAAAAAGATGCGGAGGCCATCCGGCGCGAGCTCTCCGTGGAAAAAGTGGCAGCTGAAGTGCGCGGGCAGGCAAAAATAGTCTATGAAAACAACGATGCGACGGTAACCTACGAAGGCACCAGCGAAGAGTTTTTCTCGATCAGGAATTTCAACGTTGTCCAAGGCCGGCCATTCATCAATTCCGAAGCGGCATCGTTCGACCACGTCGCCGTACTGGGGTCAGAAATCACGAAAACTCTTTTTGGCGAAAAAGAACCGATTGGCAAAACCGTCCGGCTTCGGGACCTCACCTTCAGAGTCATCGGCGTGCTCGAAGAAAAAGGCGTGGGACCTTTCGGAATCGACCAAGACAATCTCGTCATTGTCCCGCTTGTCGTCGCGCAAAAACAACTTCTCGGAATTGACTATTACAACGCGCTTACGATACAGGCGAACAACGCCTACACCATAGCGTTCACCACGGAAGCGATTTCCTCGGCACTCCGGCGGAGCCACGGAATCACAAATCCGGACAAAGACGATTTCACGATCCGCACACAGGAAGACGCCCTCTCGGTATTGGGAAACATTACTTCGATTTTGAGTCTCTTCCTTACCTCGATCGCCTTTATCTCGCTTGTCGTCGGCGGCATCGGGATTATGAACATCATGCTCGTCTCCGTCGTGGAGCGGACAAGGGAAATCGGACTCCGAAAAGCGCTTGGCGCGACACAGAGGGATATCTTGAGCCAGTTCCTCTTTGAATCGGTAATGCTGACGCTCTTGGGCGGCATCGCGGGCATTGCTGCCGGCTCGCTTATCACCGCTGCGGTATATGTCGGCGTAACCAATCTCACGACTATACATTGGGTTCTGCGGTTGCCGCTCTATGCCGTCCTTCTCGCCGCAGGAGTATCGACGATAACCGGACTCGCGTTCGGCATCTATCCCGCTTACCGCGCCTCGCGGCTTAATCCAACCGACGCACTGCGTTACGAATAGCTTTTAATTATTACACTAACGCGACTGTCACATGAAAATCGTTAAAATATTGCGCAGCGTTGTTTTCATCCTAGCGCTCGGCGTGCCGATTTACTTTGTCTCCGCATATTTCGGGGGAGCCATCTTCCAAGAAATTCAAGCTTACTTTTATCCGTGCGCGTATCCAATCTCCTATCGAATCGGCTCAATAGACAACCGATTCGGAATATCGAAAACAGAATTGGAAAATGCGATAGAAAAAGCCGCGGGAATCTGGGAAATGGCGGCGCACAAAAATCTCTTCGAGTTTCAGAACAACGGTGTGCTTGCGATTAATCTCGTATACGATTTTCGCCAGGCAGCCACAGAGCGGCTCAAGACCATCGGCGTTACCATAGACGACAGCCAAGCAGGATACGCCGAACTTAAACAAAAATACGAATCAGCGATCGCAGAATACGACCAAAAAAAAGCAGCCCTCGACGCGCTCGCTTCAACTTACAACGGGCTCAAAAGTGCATACGAGACGGATGTAACGTATTGGAACAGCCGGGGCGGGGCGCCTCGGCAGGAATTTGATCGCTTGAATAACGAAAAAAATCAGCTGCTTGCGGACGCCGGCGTAATCGAGACGAAACAAAAGGAGCTCAACGACCTTGCAAATACAATTAATGCCCTTATTGACGCGATGAACGGCATCGCAAAAGAACTCAATCTCTCCGTGAGCGCCTACAATAAAATTGGAGAGTCCCGAGGCGAAGAATTTCAGGAGGGGGTGTATAAGAGCGACGTAACCGGAAGAGAAATCGATATTTACGAATTCGACAGCCCGGCGCGGCTCGAACGGGTGCTTGCCCATGAGCTGGGCCACGCGCTAGGACTTCCGCACGTCGACAATCCGCGGGCAATCATGTACAAACTCAACCAGGGGACGAACGAAAAGCTTGCGCCGGAAGATGTGATTGCGCTCAAAAATAGGTGCGGAATAAAATGAAACTGGATATAATAATATTTCTGGCTTCATAATTTATAATTCAAACTTTATGATCCTTGCCTCACACGCTATAATCGGCGCAGCAGTTGGACGCCTCTTTCCCTCGTCGCCTCTTAGTGGATTTATCGCGGGGCTTTTGAGCCATTACGCAATGGACGCCATCCCCCACTGGGACTACACATTGCCGTCCATCTTCGAAAGGAAGAAATCCGGTGCGGGGCGCGTGCCGGGGCGCGAAGTAGCGTACGCGGGAATCGATTTTATAATCGGAATTTTACTTTCATTCGCCATATTTCCCACGGGATTAGGGAATCCGGGAACTCTTTCGTTTTTATCAGGAATCATAGGCGGCGTACTTCCCGATGCGCTTCAATTTTTTTATCTTTTTTATAAAGGGGAGCCGATCCACTCCCATCAGAAATTCCACAACGCAGTTCACGCACGCTGGCATCTCAAAAATAGGCCGCGTATCGGAATTCCGCTTCAAACAGCAATTGTAATACTTTTTGTCGCGATCTCTAAATTTTATTCGAAATAGCTATTGCTCTTTCACAACCACGCCGTCTATATTTGTGCGATACACAAATTGCTGGGTCCCTGCCTGCGCGGTAACTTCATAGCCGGGGGTAATTACTTCTTCACAACCATATCCGGCCGGCGCCAAACCCAAACAGGAGTTGGGCCACTCTTTTTGATATGCTCCAATGATAGCTACTTCGTCTTCGCGGATTTTAAGTTTCTCCGCGACAGCTGCCTGCACCGCCGCTAGCACCTGCTTCGGCACAATCGGATTTTGACTCGTGCTATTTTCTACTTTCCCTGCTCCTTCGGTGAAAGATTTCGTTCCCGCCCGGCACTGGCGCGGATATAACTTTATAACGGGAAATCCCAAGTTGGCGCACCGCTCAAAGCTATCCGCGGCCTGTATTTTCTGCCACTCAAATATGAGGCACCGATCATCCTGGCATTTCCATATAACCCAACCCAAAAGAGCTCCTGACGCGAGCGCAATCAAAATCAAAACGGAAAATATTCTCTTCACATATTCAAGTATACCTCCAGGAAATATAATAGAAAACGGAAAATATTCTTCGCCTAGACACAATAACCCTAATCAATCGTAGCGAAGTGCCATTTTCTCAAACCATAAGCAGAGCAAGGCAGAAATTGGCAAGCGAAACAGGAAAAATGCCGGAGGCCTAAGCTTCGCCGGCGCCGGCCGAGCGGCCCTTGCGCTTTTCCTCCAGATAGTGTACATTACTGTGGTAAGTGTTCTCGAGGGGTTTTCGGTTTTGCCCGCATTCTATAGGAATGCAGCAAGCGCAAGGGCTTTAGTCCATGCGGAGAACAGGTAAGAGAAGTGGTCGCCTTACAGAGACAATATTAATCAATGGCTAAAAAGTTGTATGTCGGAGGTTTGCCCTATGAGACAACCCAAGAGGAACTCAAAGATGCATTCACTCAGGCGGGAACAGTAACTTCCGCAACGATTATCGTAGATAAGCTTTCTGGACGCTCCCGAGGTTTCGGCTTTGTCGAAATGTCATCGGACGAAGAAGCAATGAAAGCGATCGAGATGCTGAATGGAAAAGATTTCGGCGGACGGAAACTCACGGTAAACGAAGCGAAGCCGATGGAAGAGCGACCTCGAAGGGACGCTCGCGGCGGAGGCGGATTCGACAATCGCAGGAACAACTGGTAAGACCAGTCGACAGAATCCTAGAAAAATACCCCGAAAGGGGTATTTTTTGTTTGAAGAAGATAAGAATAGGGCTTTTGTAGGCCTGCAAGAATTTTTATTTCTCCACTTAGGTGTGGTACTATCGAACTGATGGATATAATTTTTTTTATAATACTCATCGCCGGAGTCGGAGTGGGATTTTGGTTTTTATGGAGAGCAATAAAAACCAATGAGTCCAAGAAGGACGAAGGGCAGGGATTACTCCTTCTTCAAAATCAGATAAATGAATTAACGCGCATGCTCGACGCAAAACTCGGTCAGGTTGCGAATGAATCAAAACATACTGTAAGCGAAGTGACGCGGGCGATGCAGCAACAGTTCGGCCAGAGCGTCAAAATCATGGGCGATGTGACCGAGAAACTCACGCAACTTGGAGAAACCAATAAACAAGTAGTTAGTTTTGCCGACCAACTCAAGCGGCTTCAGGATACTCTCACCAATCCGAAACAGCGCGGCATCCTCGGGGAGTACTATCTCGAGACCGTTTTAAAAAATGTCTTGCCGCCGGGTGGATACCAAATGCAATATCCATTCAAAGACGGAGTCATTGTGGATGCCGTGGTTCTGATCGATAAAAGGATTATCCCTATCGATTCGAAATTCAGTTTGGAAAATTATAACCGTTGGGCGGCGACCACCGAGCTACTCGACAAGAAAAAATTTGAAGCCGCCTTTATCTCCGATATCAAAATGCGCATCGATGAAACCTCGAAATACGTGAAACCGCAGGAAGAAACGATGGATTTCGCTTTTATGTTCATCCCATCGGAAGCGATTTATTATGATCTGCTCATCAACAAAGTCGGCAGCAGCGCCGAGGATAAAAACCTGATTGCGTACGCTTTCCAGAAGAAAGTAATCATTGTCTCGCCGACATCCTTCCTCGCGTACCTCCAGACCGTTTTGCAAGGCCTCCGGAACCAAAAAATTTCGGAGCAGGCGAAAGACATCATCAAACAAGTAGACAATCTACGAAAACATCTTATCACCTACGAAGAGTACTTCGACAAGATCGGGAAAAATCTCACCACAACCGTAAGCGCCTACAATCATGCATATAAAGAATTCGGCAAGATTGATAAAGATGTTTTAAAGATCACTGGCGAGGCGGTAGGCATCGAAGCCGCCACGCTGGAAGTGCCCCAGATCGGCGAGGAATAAAAATAACAACCGTATGCTGCATACCGGTTGATTACTAAGCCGAACACTAAATTTCGTTATTTCTTTTTTCTTCTAGAACGTCGACCCTATTTTTTCTTGCGTCTTAAAAAAGTAGGAATATCCCACATGTCGCCGTCCCGCGCCGGCGGTTCTTTTTCGCCACCCTTATCCTTGTCGGACTTTTTGGAAACCTCTCCTTCTGATTGAGTAACTTGCGTTTTTTTTATTACGCCTTCGTCCATCCTAACTTGAGAGCCGTACATCTTCTCCGTTGTCTCTTTGACTCCTTTGTTAAAATCTGGGTTTAGAAATACATTCGGCCGTTTTTCAAAGTGATCCGCGAATAAAGTCGTCGGCTGATTTCCGCCGAAGCCCGTCGCGATCAGCGTTATTTTTATTTGGTTGGCCTTAAGCGCCCTGTCGTAGTACGCGCCGAAGATGATTCTCGCGCCCGGATCGGCCGCTTGAGCGACTATTTTGGCGGCGTCGTTCACTTCGTTCATCCTCAAATCTCTCCCGCCGGAAATTCCCAACAGAACCGACTTGGCCCCCTCGGCGCTGATTTCAAGCAGCGGAGAATTGAGCGCGGAGGTGACCGCCTTGACCGCCCGGTCGGCTCCCGTCGCGACACCGACGCCGATAATCGCCATTCCCGCATCCTGCACAACGCTTCGCACATCCGCGAAATCCAAGTTTATGATGCCGGGCGAAACGATAAGTTCCACAATACTTTTGAGCGCATTCCTCAATACCTCATCGATCGCCTCGAAGGCCTTTAGTATCGGTGTATCTTTGTTTATGACCGTAAATATCCTGTCGTTAGGAACAACAATAATCGCGTCCACTTTTTCTTTGAGTTTCAACAAACTCTCCTTTGCAATTTTGTCCCGTTGAACCCCTTCGAAACTAAACGGCTTCGTGACAACCGCCACCGTAAGCGCACCGGATTGCTTTGCGGCCTCCGCCACCACAGGCGCTCCACCGGAGCCAGTGCCGCCGCCCAAGCCAGCCGCTATGAAAACCAAGTCGGCTCCCTTTAGCGATTCTCCGATTTCCGACCGATTCTCCTCCGCGGCTTGGCGCCCCAAATCCGGATTCATGCCCGTGCCCAATCCCCGGGTTAAATTTTTCCCGATATAAATTTTATGGCGGACGTCGCAATGATCCAGGTCCTGATGGTCCGTATTGATCGCAATAAATTCCGCGCCCCGGATAAAGTTCTGGCTCATTCGCGAGACCGCATTGCCGCCTCCGCCGCCGATGCCGACCACCTTAACGCTCGCGAGAGGAATATATAAATTTTCTTTTTTTGCAACAGCTTTTTTTTTGGATTTTGCCATGTGCGATTACGGGAGAAAATATTTAATGATATTTT
>CAYZZK010000025.1:0-10360 GCA_964483045.1 uncultured Candidatus Saccharibacteria bacterium | reverse complement strand
CCGAGTCGAGCGTCTCAAATATGTTGCTCTCCGCTTCCCCATGGCGCATCGTCCAATAATTGTTTTTGGAGCCGCCGGAGGCGGCATCCAGCTCATCAAGGGAATCGATGCACTCTACTGCTTTACAACTCTTACATTCCCAGATCGGGAGGGGCGTGCCCCAATATCGCTCGCGCGACAAATTCCAATCCTTCGCCTCGCGGAGCCATTCGCCGAAGCGGCCCTCCTTCACATAGCCCGGCAGCCAATTAATTTTTTTGTTTTGGGAGAGGAGCTCGCTGCGCAGCTTGCTCATCGCTATAAACCAGGAATTTCTGGCGTAATATATGATCGGCGTATCGCAGCGCCAGCAATACGGATATTCGTGGGAATATGCTTCGATGCGCAGAAAATTCCCGCGCGCGCGAAGATGTGCAAAAACTTTTTCATCGGTTTTCTTCGCTTCCCCCGGATCCTTCGGTTTCGCCGCAAAGCCGGCCAAGCCGGCGGGAACCTCATCGGTAAATTTTCCTTCTTCATCTACGGTATGATGCTGCGGTAATCCGACTTTAACGCCAAGTTTGTAATCGTCTTCGCCGTACATCACCGCCGTATGCACCACGCCCGTGCCATCCGTCGTTGTTACAAAATCCGCGGCATATATCTTGTACGACTTTGGGGACTTGAGACTCGTAATTTCAAACAGGGGCTCATATTCAAGCCCCACCAAGTCTTTCCCCGACCACAGCCCCAGCTTCTCAAGCGCTATCTCGCCCTTGCCGAAAAAATTAACAAACGCCCCACGCGGCCCAAACATAAGCGACTCCCCGAACACTTTTTGAAATATCTCGGGATTATTCGCCAAAAGAAATATATCCCCCTGCTGGATTTCCGCAGCGTTCGAAGAAGTAGCCTTAAGGCCGATGTAATCGATTTCGCCTCCAACCGCCAGAGCGACGTTTCCTGGCAGCGTCCACGGCGTAGTCGTCCACGAAAGTATGTAGGTCGAATCCCCGATTTTGAGATTTTTTATTTTTTGGCCAGGCGAAAGCCGGAACTTCACATAGACGGACTGATCGATCGCTTCCTTATACCCCTGCGCAAGCTCGTGCGAGGAAAGCGCGGTGCCGCACCGCGCACACCACGGCACCACCTTGTGCCCCTTATACAGCAACTTTCGTTTCCAAATTCGCGCGAGCGTCCACCAGACCGATTCGATATAGTCGCTCTCGTAGGTTACATATGCGTTATTCAAATCCAGCCAGTAGCCGATGCGTTCCGTGAGATTTTCCCATTCGGTTTTGTATATCCATACGTTCTCTTTCGCTTTGGCGTTAAATTCTTTCACGCCGATTCGCTCGATATCCTTTTTCGATTTCAGCCCGAGCGCTTTTTCGATGGCCATCTCCACCGGAAGTCCGTGCGTGTCCCATCCCGCGCGGCGCGGAACGTAGTACCCCTGCATCGTTTTGTAGCGCAATATGATATCTTTCACGACTCGCGCGAGCACGTGGTGAATCCCCGGCTTGCCGTTCGCGTAGGGCGGCCCTTCATAAAACGTGAAACGTTTTTTACCTTGATTCCGTCGAAGGGCGAGACTTTTCTCAAAAATCTTATTCGTTTTCCAAAACTCCAAAATCTTTTCTTCGAGTTTTGGCAGGTTAAAATCGGATCCTGATGATTCGCCGGATTTTTTGTCCATTATCACCTACTTTAGCGCAAAACCAGCTGTTAGGCGACCTCCGCGTTATAGCATTGCTCACAATACACGATTTCCGGGCGATCAGGGGCGTACGCAGTTTCGAATTCGTTGGGACAGGAGTTATTTGAATGAAAGTGGCTGCTGGTATTTGTATATTCTTTGATCGTTCCCGCAGTGCCCGGACACTCGCAGCGCCGATGGAAAAATTGAGAGGGGTTTCTAAGCGCGGTACGGCCGTAATGTCGGCAATTCTGGCAGAGCCGGGGCAATGCGATATTGAATTGCCGGAGGAATTTCAGCTCTTCGCCGACCACGCGGAATGCGCTAGTGCATTCTTCGCGGCATTCCCCTTTGTGGGCACACTCGATGACCGCACTTAAGATATCGTCTTTCACATTCTTGATCCGATCAGGAATGTCCGCGTTTTTAAGTGTAACTTCATATTTACTTCTCTTTGGTTCGTACCAGACAAAACTTTTTTTGACCGCCTCCCCTTGGCTAATCGGGAAAAACTCAAACGCTTCGGTTGCGGTATATGGAAATGGGGACATCTCGGGCGGAAAAAATTCCCCGTACCGATATTCCTTTCCTGCCGCATCCACATACGGTATCTTGTTCATTTGCTCGATAATCTTACTCCGCAATACGATGAATTCCTCTTTTGTGTACTGCTTGTTGAAGATGCAATATTGCTTATTTCGAAGAGCAACGCATCCAAAAAGATCCGATGAATTATGACAAAACACGGAATATTCTAGATTTTTATCTTCGGAATATGCCTGCCAGCTACATCGAATGTTATAAATGTTTACTCCGCCAACGAGGCATTCGTAAATAAGTTCTGCGCCTTGTCCCCAATTTGAGTAATCATAGCAATCTTTTGACGGGCCTTCGAGCAAGTTTTGGCAGAACTTCGAATCCTCCGCTCCTCGGATTCGAAAGCATTGTGTGGCATTTTTCGATTCGTAAATATAATCCCCCGATACGGCAGTATTCTGCCTCCCGTGCATAAACTTATGCGGATATTTTTTCCAGTGCGTGTATGCGCGTGATGTAAGTTCGGCAAGCACTTGCGCAGATCCAATGTCCAACGATTTTATTTTCTTTGCATATTCTTCTTTGGAATACGGCTCGTTGAATATGTAATGAGATTTGTTACGGAGCCCAATGCACCCGAAACAATCACTGCATCCAATACAGTCCTTAGAGAGAATTACGGATTGACAATCTTCACAATCCGCCGAGAAAAATGTTTTGTATGAGCGGGCGGTGTTTACATTGCCGTATCCGAGCTCGCACCGATTGGTCATGTGGCTGTCGAGACAACGCTTCGATCCATGATCCCAAATGAGATAGAGTGAATCTTCGGAATATGTTGATGCACGGACAAAGTAACAATTTTTAAGCTCATTCGCGTTCGTGCAATATTCACAGTTCGAAAGGTTTATCACCGAGTGAGCTGGCAACGGCACCTCGTAGAGCAGCTTTTTAAACTGTTCCAAAAATGGGATGCTCCAATCGTATTCTCGGCCATAGTCCATCGGATCCCACGCATCCGAGTTCCAAAAATTCCTCTCGTAAATTTTAACGGGGCTTTCCTCCGGAAATATCGAGAATATTTCCTGTTGCGTCTTTGCATCCTTCTTTTTGAATAGATGCCACGTATTCCTCCATGACATTCTGCGCTGATACCGGCATGTCGGGCACCACGTCGGCGGCGGAACAGAAATCTTTTTGTAAAAATCGAAGTCGGCCGGTTCGATAACGAATTGTTGTTTGCATGCTTGGCAGGTTTTGGATTCTGTCATGGTTTCCATTTTCCCGTTACCGCTACATTTTGCTCGGCGCGGAAATTCCCAAAATCGCGAAGAGATTCGTAAATACCTGGACGGATGCCAGAACGAGAATACCGCGCGCGGCGGCAACCGACTTTTCTTCTCCGGCAACGCGCTCTTTTTCGTAGAACGCATGAAACGTTCGGGCGAGCTCGATCCCGTAGCGCGTGAGGCGGTGAACTTGGTAGTCGGCCGCCGTCTCTTGTAGAATTTCTGGAAACTGCGCGAGCGCGCGCATCAAGTTCGAATCTTCCGCGCTGCTAAGCAAGGAAAGGTCTCCAGTGGCAACGCTGGGTTTCCGCCCAAGCTGTCGGAGAATTCCTTTCGCTCTAACATAGGCGTATTGAACGTAAAAAACAGGGTTTCTTGATGATCGCTCTTTCGCCAGATCGAGATCGAAGTCCAGGTGCGACTCAAGCGAGGTTACCAAAAAGAAAAATCGGGCGACGTCAGCGCCGACTTCATCAATAAGCTCTTCGAACGCCGCGAATTCCCCTTTTCGCTTGGACATGTGGACTTCTTTTCCATCCCTCACCACCCGCACGGCTTGCGTGACGATAATCTTCGAGTTTTTCATACCGACCAAAGCGGCGGCGGCCTGAATGCGCGCCACATACCCGTAGTGATCCGGCCCCAAAATATTGATTTTGGCGAAGAATTTCCTTTCTTTTGTCTCGAGATAGTGCCCCGCATCCGCCAGAAAATACGTCGGGAATCCGTCGCTCGTTATAAGCACCCTGTCTTTATCGTCCCCGAACTCCGTTGTCCGAAGCCACGTCGCGCCGTCTTTTTTGTACGCTTTGCCGGCTTCGAGAAAGAGCGCGAGCGCGCGGTCCGCATATCCTTTTTTTTGGATGTGCTTGTATTCGGAGGTAAACCGATCAAATTTTATTTTCGCCTTCCGCACAATCACCGCCTTGGCTGCCTTCAAAAAGTCCTTAGCTGCATATCTGCCCACTGCCATAGGATCCGCCGACTGTTTTTTCACAATCGCTTTATGCGAATCCGCCCACTCTTTTATATACGCTCCTTTATAAAACTTTTCTTCTTCCGGCATGACGCCCGCCGCGGCCAGCATGGATTTGCCGAGGGTAAGAATTTGGTTGCCGGCGTCATTTACATAATATTCCCTCTCGACTCTAAACCCGGCAGCTTCGAGGACATTCGAAAGCGCATCTCCGAAAAAGCCGCCGCGCCCGTTGGCGAGCGTTACAGGCCCGGTTGGATTCGCCGAAATGAATTCAACCTGCACCTTCTCTTTTTTTTGTTTGTTCCGGCCGTACTTTTTTCCCTCTTTGAGGATGCGCTTGAGTTCTTCGGCAAGGGAACTCTGGCTCAACCAAAAATTCACGAATCCCGGCGGAGCCGCTTCCACTTTTTCAAAAAATCCGGCAGGCGCCTTTTCCCTTACCGCCGAAGAAATTTCCTGCGCGACCTTCAGAGGATTTTTCCCTTGCGCCTTCGCCAGACGCAGCGCAACGTTCGTCGAATAGTGCCCGAATTCGGAGCGCTCGGAGAGGGAAACCCCAACGGGCGTTCCCGGCGGCACGAGGTTGCGGACTATGTGTTCAATTGCGTCTTTCATGTTTTTTACAGAAGCTATGTGCTACGATCTTGTTCCGGAGCGGCGCGGGAACAACGAAAGGAGGATCTCTCTGCAAAAGGGCAAATTCCTCACCTACAACGCGAGGAGTCAACCTAAACCCCCGCGCCGCTCTTTTTCGTTTTTTTAGCCGTGTGTTTTACAATAGCCCAAAAATACAGGCACAGCAACAAATAAGCGCATTTTCGGCAGATACGATAGTATTAAATTATGGAACTACTTGCGGAAAACCGCCGCGCGCGATTCGACTACGACATATCCGAAACTGTTGAGGCGGGAGTGGAGCTGCAGGGCCAGGAAGTGAAGAGCGCACGCGGCGGACAAATGAATATTGGCGGCTCGCACGCAATCATACGCGGCGGCGAAGCATGGCTCATAAACGCCGGCATCCCTCCCTACCAGGCCTTGAATGCGCCGGAGGGCTATGACCCAAAAAGAACCCGGCGGCTGTTGCTCAAAAAAGAAGAGATTGAAACGCTCGCGGGCAAAACCAAAGAGAAATATTCACTCATCCCTCTCCGCGCATACATAAAGAATAATCGGATAAAAGTAGAGCTCGGAGTAGGCAAACCCCGCAAAAAACGCGACAAGCGCGAGTTGCTCAAAAAACGCGCGATGGAAGGAGACATGCGAAGAGCTGCTTCAGCAGATTAAACTATCTCGGCGTTGTAGCACCCGCCTGTACCGAATGCCAGCCCGACTGAAGTCATTTTGGCCAGGGGTACGTTCGGGCGGGCTGTTCGCAGTAAATAGTCCACCTACGCTCCGGATCACCCGCCCGGTTAGAACGATCGCGCGAGCATCAGATAAATAGTCGTTACGCAATTTCAGCGTTATAACAAAGTTCACAATATATGGTTTCTGGTCGTTCGGGCGGGTAAGCGGTTTCGAACATGTTCGGACAATGATCCGGGCCATGGAAATGCGTCGCCGTATTTTGATAAACAGTTCTCTTATTGCTCATCTCTTCTTTGCTTCGGCTTCCTTCACACATACATTTTCTTTCCCACAATTTGGGCGGGTTCCGTTTCTCGAGACGCTCTGCATGCCTGCAGTTTGGGCAGAGGCGGGGCAGAGGTAAACTTAGCCGGCGATAGAACTGCAATTCAGCGTCGGCAATCCTGAACGCAGTCGTGCATTGCTCGGCGCACGTGCCGGCATGAGCACAGCTAATAATTTCTTTCGTGATTGAATCGGGAACATCGCGGATATGATCGGGCAATTTTTCGGGCAGAATCGTCGGAGTATACTTCCGCTCGGTGAAGTTTCTCCAGGCATACCCTTGCTCGACCGCTTCAAGCTCGGTCAACGGAAAATGTTCCTGCGCGATAGTCTCATTGTAGGCGAAGGGCGAAATCTCCGGTGGGAAAAATTCGCCATATCCATACCCTCTCTCTTTTTTATCAGTGTACGGCGTTTGATTCATCTGCTCGATAATTTTAGGAAGCAGCGCTTTATAATCCTCCGGTGTGTACTGTGTATTCAAGATGCAATATTTTTTATTCCGTAAGCCGATGCAGCCGAAGCAATTTTCGCAGCCGTGACAATTGTAGGAATATTGGATATTGCTGCTCGACCATACCACTACAGTAAAAAGAAGCGAGGAGGCCTGATTGCCGATGTCGACTCCTTCATATCCAAGTTCAAAATCGGCGCCACCGCCATACACATCATAGACATCCTCCATTTTCACGCCTCCGTTTATACACCACTTGCAATCCCGGACGTCATCGATGAGGTCGAAGCAATCTTTGGAATTCGAGACATGCGACAGGTTATCCCCCGTCGAATTCTGCACGTTTGTAAAATTAGCGTGCCTTCGCAATGCGGCATTTTTAATTTCGGAAAACTTTTGGGCGGCATTTACGAGTCCGGCATAGCTTCCCACATTAAACTCATTTATCTTTTGAAAATATTCTTCTTTGGAGTACGGCGCATTGAAAATATGATATTGCTTGTTCCGCAGATTGGTACAGCCGAAACAATTCGAGCATCCCTTGCAGTCATATAAGAAATAAGATTCGGTGCAGTTCTCGCATATTTCGGAAAAAAAAGTTTTATACAACTTAACTGAACTTATATCTTCATAGGAAAGTTCGCACTGGCTTACCCCGAACATATCGCTCGAATCTTTCGAAAAATGGCATCGCGAGGAATACATTACATTTTCATTCTGCCAGGAAGCAAAAGTTAAATAGCAGTCCTTGAGTTCACCGACATGGTTGCAATAGTTGCTTCGCGTACAAAGAGAATTAAACACCGCCGGCATCGGCACCCGGCCGAGTAATTTCTGGAACTGCGCGAAAAATGCTGTCTTGAAATCATACTCCTGCCCGAATTTCATTGGGTCCCAGGCATCACTCCACCATACGTCCCGATCATAAACCACGATGCCCGAGTCCGGTGCAAAACACGTGATAATATCTTTCCCTGTGAGCGCACACTTCCCGCGATACAAATTCCGCTCATTGCGCCACATGAAGCGGCGCGCCATCCGACACTCCGGGCACCACGTGGGAGGCGGTACCTGGAGTTTGGAATAAAAGTCCACGTCCTCTGCCTCTATAGCAAACGATGCCCCGCAGCTTTTACACAGCTCGGTCTTCGCCATTCAAGCGTTTAAATTTTGACGGCTTGAGGCACGTTGTCGCCATGCTGAATGCGAGCGCGATAATCACCAAATTTTTAATGATATATTGCCCTTCGAGGGTAGGAACCAAAATTCCTTTCCAGGTAACGCTCGGCAAGAGAAAAAGCGGCATGAAAGTCGTGATCATGTGAGGTATGAGCAGCGCGATCGCAAGGCGCTCCAGCCCCGGGATAAGAAATGAAATCCCGATAAGCATTTCATATATCCCGAAGCCCACGATGAAATTCTGATATGTAACAAAGGGGAGCGTTCGATGAAGCAGATCGCTTACAAGAGGCCCCGCGGGGCTTGTGTCGAACAGTTTTAAGAATCCAAACCAAAAAAAGATGACGAACAACGCCAGACGAGTGAGCGCGGGAGTAATTTTTCGCAAAAAGAGGATAATTGCCGCGTCTATTTTCTCCAATTTTTCTGATTTGGTTTCCATGGTCAGATTATATTATCACATTCGGTACCGGGCCGCGGCCAGCCGAACCCCAGCGTATTGAAATTGTATCCGGCTTTACTGTATGATGCGAATTAGCACATTGCACCCTGTTCTTTGACTATTTAACATTTGCTTGGGCCCCGTTTCAAAAAATGCTTTGGCTACGACACCGTGAAATTTGGATAGATGGAAATCTCGCGTGGTGGTGCGGAACGTATTTTGAAATGGGTCTCGATTCCTGTGTTTTTCGCAAGGTCTATATGTACAAACGCTTAGTAAATTAAAATTATTACTATGAAAAAAACCATTTTTTATTTTTCGGTTTCACTTATGACAGTAGGCTTTGCAGGGGGAATGACCCCCGCGCATGCTGCGTATCTTCCCCCGCAACCAGAAACGGACATGCAGGCGCAAAGCACGGTGATATTAAAGCAAAGTCTGGATATTTTGGGATCTCTCTTGACGCAGATAGAAAATCGCCTGCATCAGCCCGATCAGCCGATTATGGATAAAGTAGAGCTGAATCAGACTCTCAATTCGATACAAGCCGATCTCGCCGGCATACACGCTTCACTTTCGGACTACAACGACCTAACTGCGGGACGTACGCCGGAAATAAACCCGCAGACCGCGGCGGCGCCGCCTCTTGTACAGCACGAAATTCAACAGCCGACCGCAGTCCAGCCGCAAACAGCAAATCCGGATAGCGCGCCTCTTCCCCCCACCATCGTGCTTTCCCCGCGCGGTTCGGTAAATATACCGTATGCCGATCTCGAAAAGACCGACTATGTGCCGCAACCGAACGTGGCGGCAGTCAGTTTATCCTCGAATTGGAACAACCTCCTGTGGCCTTCGGTCTCTCTCATTGCGGTGCTAGCCCTAATTTTTTTCCTGCGGATACGGGAGAAAAAAGAAGAATCTTCCGAAAATCCTACTTCCCCGTCTGCTTCGGAAATTATTCCGCTGGCCGCGGCGAGCAGTGAATCAACCACCATGGAAGAAGCGCCGATTATCTACTGATTGATAGATTTATTCTCTCAATGCCGCTATCTAAAGCGGAAAAAACAAAAAACATCCCCTTGTTGGGATGTTTTTTGTTAAGAGACCGCCTGCCCCGCACACAACTGGCCCGGGCCCTAGATTTTCTATATAAAATATGGGTGAAATCGAATTTTCGTGGAAAAGACAAACCCGATTTGGTATTATTAACTCAAGCAGCGCATCACGTTACCCACAAGATCGTAACCCATAAAGTGAATTTATGAGTGAAACGGAATCAGTTTTTCATGTATTGACCGATAGGTGCAAGAAAAGCGCATGGCGGCTCATCACGCCGGCGTTCCCCTATGTCCGGGACGGCTTAATCAAGCTGGGCATTATCAGCCATGAAGGCAGGCAGCGGTATCTGCTGGGGCGAATTTCCTGCGGAAGGACTGTTGAGGGGCTCATCGGATACCTTGCGCAAAAAGGATTCGCGAATCACTTTGTGGCGTGGGTGGACACCGACGAGTGGGTGAGCCTGCGAAGACTGGCTGATTTCCACTGGCAGTATCACCTCCGGGTATTCAAGGACGGAGAAATCCGCGCCCACTATGAACTTACGCCCGAGGCACACCCTATCGCCCATTTCAAGGAAGTCGGCATGGAACCGCGGAGGGAAGAATTTTTGGAATTCCTCGGAGACTGGCTTGAGGAATCAAAGGAAGAAACCGCCTATATCCGAAAAACCATATCCCACAGGGCGCCCGCGGCATCGCGTGGCGCGCCGATAAACGGGTAGTGGTGCAAGTCTAAAAACGGCAGACTATTGCATTCGATCACTCCACATCGTTTCTGCTCGGTCCACGGCTTCGAAATATCGCTCGCTATAAAATCTATTCCGACCAGAGAATCTCCCAACACGCGCCCTATTTTTTCAAATAATTTTATATTTTCGGGGTGCGTTACGGACGTCATGTCGCTTGTCGTCGCGCCATAGCTCCGGCTCACCTTTTGGTTAAGCGACACAAATGCTCCTTTCGCCGGAATCGAATCCCACGACAAACCCTGCCGCCGAAGCTCCGCGTCCGCTTCCTCATCCGTCGGAATGGTATGGAAAATCGAACCATGCCTCAAGGGAGTTTGATTGTCTTTTTCTACACGCGCCCGCACCGCAGAGACCCCG
>CAYZZK010000024.1:0-10444 GCA_964483045.1 uncultured Candidatus Saccharibacteria bacterium | reverse complement strand
TCAAGCACATGCTCATCGACATCCGTAAACACTACAACTACATTCGATGTTTATTATTATGCCGACGCGACCGATTCTTCATCAAGCTATTCCGCTCAGACGTGGATGGCGACCGTGTACTTTAGGGATCCGAACGGTTCGACGGGGAATGCGGACTCGGGAGGAGTCGAGCTTAATACGTTGCTCGCGCTCGCGGTGACGACCGGAACTACGCAGACGACGCTTGATTATAAAACAGTGCAGCCCGGAGCGAACACTGGTTCCACGAACCAACTCGCGACAATTAAAAACGCCGGCAACTCATCCACGACACTGAACCTATCGGGGACAGCACTCACAGCGGGAACAAATAGCATAGCGACTTCTTCCCAGCACTACGCGACGGGGACGTTTACATTCGGCGCGAACGAACAATCTCTTTCCGCTTCTGCTGTTTCAGTTTCCGGATTTTCAGTTCCTCGCCCACCGCTCAATGCGGCCTGGGCGACGACGACGGCTTTGTCTGGCGGTATTGTCTATCACTCCGCGGTAGCTTATAACAGTTTCCTATATACAACAGGAGGGCAAGACTCCGATGAGCTTCCCACATCCACCGTCTTGTTCGCTTCCATAAGCGCCACTAATTCCGTCGGTGCTTGGATAACAACTACAGAATTGCCGTGGGCGCTGTATAATCACTCCGCCGTCGTTTATAACGGTTTCATATATACGACAGGGGGAACTTACATTGCAGGCACCACCTCCACCGTCTACTTCGCTCCTATCTCCGCGACAAATTCCGTCGGTGCCTGGACAGCGACAACACCTTTGCCGTCAAAGTTGCGTAATCACTCCGCCGTCGTTTATAACGGTTTCATATATACGACGGGGGGAGTTGATTCTACAAGCGCCACCTCTACGGTTTTCTTCGCTCCTATCTCCGCCACAAATTCCGTCGGCGCGTGGGCAACGACCACGCCGCTGCCAAGGGCAATATACACTCACTCCGCCGTCGCTTATAACGGTTATATTTATACAATCGGAGGGCAAGATTCCGCAAATAATCCTACTTCCACCGTCTACTTCGCTCCGATCTCCGCCACCAACTCCGTCGGCACCTGGGCAACGACCACGCCCTTGCCGAGAGCAATATACACCCACTCCGCCGTCGTCAATAACGGTTTCATTTACACGACGGGAGGGTATGACGTAAGTACGCCAACTTCTACGGTTTTCTTCGCTCCGATCTCTGCTACAAACTCCGTGGGAGTTTGGGCAACGACCACACCTTTGCCGGCGGCAATATACGCTCTCTCCGCCGTCGTGAATAATGGCTATATTTATACAACGGGGGGAGTTAATTCCGGAATCACTACTACCTCCACCGTAAACTTTATCTCCGCCGCCTCGCGGAATACGTATTGGGGACTCACCGTTCCGGGCGGCACCGCGACGGGGACGTATACTGGGACGAATATTTTTACCGCAGTTTTTAGTCCTTAAAAACTGCGGTAAGTTCCAATTTCCAAACCGCAGAAATTTCCAAACTAAAAATGAAGAAGTATGAATTACAGAAAGACTAATAATCCAGTTTCTAGTATGCTATAATTCTTTTATAACAATGTACGCCATTTCAAAAAAAATATTGCCAGTGTTTCCCGTAATATGCGCGGCATTCTTTTTTGGGGGCGCACTTCAGGCGAGCGCCGCGTTCGGCATTTCCCCTCCGTTTATGAATGCTGATAACTTGGTGAAGGGGAGCCGCTACTCGCAGACGATCACACTCGTGCAGGATCAGCCGAACCAGGATTTGCGGATCAAAGCGACACTTAAAATTTCCGATTCGGTGCGTTCGTGGATTTCGATAGACAAGGGATTTGATTTCGTGATTCCGAAGGGCATGCAAAAATTTCCGGTCGAGATCACCGTGCAGGTTCCGCAAGACGCGGGGCTGGGGGATTACAGCGGCAATATTTCGTTCGTGAGCTCGCCCTCAAGCGCGGGGCAGGTGACCATCGCCTTGGGCGCCCAAGTCGCGATCAATCTCCGAGTGGGGACCGGCATTCACCATGACTTTATGATTCCGCTCATCCGCTTTTCGGACATCGAAGAAGGATGGAGTCCGCGCGTGCAGGTGCGGCTCGTGAACGGCGGGAACGTTGCGGAGTCGCTGGACGGGGCGACGCTCGAGGTCTTCGACAAGTTCAACGCGGTGCGGCTTGCTCATGTGCAGATAAACAAATTTCCGGAAATTCCTCCCTTTACCACGAAAGAACTTACTGTGGAATTCCCGCTCGATTTCTATCTAGGAGTTGGAGATTACTGGGGAACCGTATCCTTTTACAAAGGAGACCAGCTTTTGGCGAGCGAGCACACCGTGTTCAGGGCACTCGAAACCGGGACGCTTTCCGGCATATGGGGGAAACTAAAAAAGAGTTTCAGAGAACATTGGGTATATTATCTTATAGGGCTTGTGATAGCGGCTGGTGTGGGCTTGTGGTTTAGGCGGAAATCCAGAGGAAAAATTAAATAATTTGCGAATTAACGAGTAGCGGTACTATGCGATATTTTTCGAGTTCGGCTATTTTTTTTAGCGAGCCCTGTTCTTTTCTCTGAACCATAAGCGGAGGCGAGGTAGAAATTACCGAGCAAGCAGGGAAAATGACGGGTGCCCGGGAGTCGTCGACCAGGGCGGCATTTTTCCGCAGGAGCGCGGCTTATTTCTCGAGCCGGAGCGGGTTCAGAGAAAAGAATCTAGTGAGCGAAGTTATCCACAGGTTGTTATTATGCAGTAGTGTATACTTCTTTTAAACAATAAAGATATGAGTAGTGATGCTATTCTCGGAAAAATGATGGGGCGCATGTTGCTGGCGGCAATCGTGGCGACGGCGATTTTCTCCGCGCTTACCGCTCTTATCGCCAGAGCCAATAACGTCACGAGCCAGGTAATCGTCGGCAATGCGTCTCCGTCCGTTACGAGCGTGGTGCTCAATCATGGCAACGCCATCGTGCTTACCTCAAACGCGACGACATCGTTTGATATAAACTATACGATATCAGACAACAACGGCTGCGGAGATATAAGCGCCGGGCCCACCACTTCAACCGCTTTCAGATTGGCTTCCAGTTCCATTTGTGCGGTGCCAACGGTAACGTCAACCAATAATCTCACTTGCTATCTGTACGTTACGCACGTTACGAGCAGCTGTTCGGGCACGAGCATCAACGTCACTGACACTGTCCAGCTCTACTATTTTGCCCAAGCGACGGATTCAAGCTCGAGCTATCCCAATGATCACTGGGAAGCTTTTGCCGTGGCACAGGATTTAGCCGGCGCAACAGGGACAGCGACTTCTTCCGGGGTGGAAGTGAATACGCTTACCGCGATCAACGTGACGACATCATCAATCAACTACGGAACTCTTGCCGCATCATCGACGACGGGCGCCGTGAACCAGATTGCCACGAGCACGAACGCCGGCAACTCTTCGACAACGCTTCAGCTGAACGCGCTCTCGACTCTTACGTCGGGTGCGAACTCGATCCCGACCAGTTCGCAACGCTATTCGACTTCGAGTTTTTCATTCTACGGAACCAGCACGGCGTTAACCGCCTCCGCAGTGACGGTAACCGGCTTTTTCCTTCTTTCCCCCACGACCACGGTTAATGTTGCGCAGCCGACATTCTGGGGATTGGAAGTTCCAGCAGGAACGCCGACCGGAACATACTCTGGCACGAACGTTTTCTCATCGCTCTTCCGGCCGTAATTCGCTTCGGTTATTCGGTTAGCGGGTTAGTGTGTTAATGGGTTAGTTGAATTGACCCGCCATTTTTAATTCTTTGATCGAGTAAGATAGGGAAGATAACGCCCTTTTTCTTTTTATGGTTTTTGATATACTGAATTAACTTATCATGAGGTCCATGAATTCGGGCGCGATTCTCTTTTTATTTTTTTGCCTTGTTACCGGGGGACTCATCGCCGCGGTGCCCACAACCCAGGCCGCGTTCGGTATTTCGCCTCCGTTTTTGAACGCGGATCATTTAGTCGGCGGAGCGACATACAGCCAGACAATCTATCTCGTGAGAAACGATCCCGAGGAAGATATTGGCATCAATGCGGTTCTGGACGTTCCGCAAAGCATTCGTTCCTGGATAACCCTGGATCAGGGCTCTACGTTTATAATTCCGAAAGGAGTGCGGCAATTCCCCGTCAACGTAACCATAAAAGTTCCCCAGGGAATAACGGTCGGCTCCTACAACGGCCGCTTGAGTTTCACAACCGCTCCTACGTCGCAGGGGCAAGTAACCATCGCACTGGGGGCGCAAGTCATCATCAATCTTATTATCGGGACGGACACGTATCGCAAATTCAGCGTTCCCATCGTTAAGCCGCTCGATATCGAAGAAGGATGGAACCCTCGCGTGTATATTAAGTTCGTCAATGAAGGCAATGTCCCGGAGAGCTTCACCGGAGGAACGTTCGAACTTTTAAACCAATACGGCGGCGTGCGGCTAGCGTATGCGGAGAAGGGGAGGGATTTTCCGGAAGTGCCTCCATTCACGGTGCAGGAGTATACGGTGGAATTTCCGATCGATTTCCACCTAGGGGTGGGGCAATACTGGGCAGCGATCAATTTTTATCAGGGAGATAAAGTGGTTGCGAGCCAAAAGACCGTATTCAACGTGTTGGCGTCGGGTTCGCTTTCGGATCCTCTCCAGAAGATTTTAAATTCGGTCCGGAATTCGTGGATATATTACGTCTTGGGACTCGTTATCATCGCCTTTTTCGCGTCTCGGAAGAAATTTCGGAAAACCAGAAAATAATCGTCCGAGTACCGCGATATAATGACATGGAAGCCCGTTCGCATAATCTCTCTTGTCGTTTCTCTCACTCTTCTTTTTTTCGCTTTCGCTTATGCGGTTAATCTATCAACGAGCGTCGTTACCACCGCAGCAGTCGTTACCCTTAGTCAGAACAGGTATCAGTGGTACGAGAATGCGGATGCTCTTACGCCCGTAACTTCCCTGGGTTTGGAGAATTCGGCGGTTTCGACTCCCGACGTGGGTTCGGTTTTGCGGCTCCGCCTGAATGTCGAAGATACCGGCGTGGCGCTCGCGTCGGGTTCGGCGTTCAAGCTCCAGTACGCGAATTCAACATCCGGCGCATGGACCGACGTCGGTACATCGACCGCCGCGTGGTTTTTTTTCGACAACCCATCCGTTGCGGACGGCCAGATTATCGTGACGACGGTTTTGAGCGATTCGGATGTCGGCGAAAGCTATGGGGAATCGAATCCGTCGGCGGCAACTCCGAACACGGTATTGCAGGGCCAAAAAGGAGAGTGGGACTGGGTGCTGTATAACAACTCCGCCTCAACGGAGAACGATTGGTTTTTTAGGATGATATATTCCTCCTCCACCGTTCTCGACGCGTACAGCCGCTTTCCAAAACTTTCCGCGGTGGCTGCGCAGCCGCCGGGGGGCGGGGGCGGCGGTCCGCCTGTCGGCGTAGGAGGCGGGCCGGGAGCATTTCCAAGCGGCACTGTTCCGTTTGGAAGCTCGACTCCGCCTCGGAAGCCGCTTCCGATCCCTCCTCCGCTCGTTCCGCCGTCATATCAATGTATCGACTTCAACGGCGATGGCCGGGTAGATATCGTAGATCTTTCCATACTGCTCTACTATTACAATGAGCCGCCCAAGGTGAAGTGCTATGATCTGAACGGCAACGGCCTGGTGGATTTTCCGGACGTTTCGATTTTGATGTTTTACTGGACGGCGTAGAGATAGAAGTTAGAAATATAGAAAATAGAAATCGAATCTAGTCATCAAAAAACAGAACCCGCTACTAATTGACGTCATGCGAATTTTAAACAAGTTTCTTCCGCAGAACATGCGATCCCCGGAATCTAAAATCTTTTTTTGGTTGCATTTCGTTCTATTCTCTATTCTCTATTTTCTATTCTGTAGTGTGACGCATGCCGCTTCTCCCGTGCTTTATTTTTCGTCGACTACGGAGAGCGTGCATGTCGGCGATTCGTTTGAAGTAAAGGTACTCATTGATTCCGATCAACCCTTAAACGCTTACGCGGTAACACTTACATATTCCTCGGATGTGCTTGAGCTCTTTGGTATCGACAACGGCCGGTCGATCATGGACGTGTGGCAAAAACAGCCGGTGATCTCCGGAGGAACAGTGACATTTAACGGCGGAAGCATCAAACCGTTCTCGGGCACGGGGGGCGAGCTGCTCGCTCTGCAACTTCGGGCGATCAAGGAGGGGACGGCGCGCTTGTCGGTGAACGACGCCGCCGTTTACTTGGCGAACGGGAAGGGGACGAAGGCCATTCCTTCGAGGAAGGAGGATTCGTTCGCAATCGCCGCCCAGACCTCCACGACCACCGGCGAGCAGACGCCACAACCCGGGGAGATTGATGATATGCCTCCGTCAATTCCATTTTTGTCTTTGATCGATAATCCTTTTAATAAAGGACAAAAACTTTTGGCGTTCATGGTTTCCGATGCGGGTTCCGGAATCAGGGCGACATCGGTACGTTTCTTTACATTTTTGTCGTGGGGCGAGTGGCTGCCGGCGAGGAATCCGACAGCGATTCCCGAATCCGCGTGGATAATAAAATTCAGAGTCGTCGATAACGGGGGGAATATTATCGAGAGAGACGTGTATGATTGGCAGGGGCTGCGCAGCCCGCCATTTCTGGCTTTAGGGGCGATCTTGGTCGGGCTTGTTTCCATACTCTACATGGCCCTAAGCCGGAAATTGAAACACAGCGCATAAGACGAAACTTTTTAATGGAAAATTCATCTGGTTCCGCGCATACTTACTTCGACGCTGCCGGGGCAAAGAGGCATTAGAAGAGACATCAGAGACAAGAAGAGACATGGAAGACGAAAGAGGCCATGCAACAAACCAAGGATGCGAGAAGAAAAATATAAACACATGAAATTCAACCTGCCAAAACTTCCCTACAGATTTGACGCGCTTGAGCCGTACATCGATGCGCACACGATGGAGCTGCATCATGGCAAACACCACCAGACGTATGTCGACAAGCTAAACGAAGCACTCGCGAAATATCCGGACATAGGCGCTAAAACCATCGAGGAACTTTTGGAACAGCTGGATTCGATCCCTCCGGACATCCGAACCGCCGTTCGAAATCACGGGGGAGGGCATTTTAACCATTCTCTATTTTGGAAGAGCATGGCGTCCGCGAGCGAGAGGCGCGAACCGCAGGAAACGCTTGCGGCAGCAATCGCGGGCTCATTCGGAGGATTCGATAAATTTAAGGAAATGTTTGGAACTGCCGCAGCCGGAGTTTTCGGATCCGGCTGGGCATGGCTCGTTGTAGACAAAGAGAGCAGCGAGATCAGTGACACTGGCGGCAGGGAACCGCGAGCTAGTGAAGAGGGGGAAGTAAACACAAACACCAAAAAGAAACTGAAAATCATCACGACGCCGAATCAGGACAGCCCGATTATGCAAAAGTTACAGCCGATTTTGGGTTTGGATGTATGGGAACACGCTTATTACCTTAAATATCAGAATCGCAGGCCGGAATATATTGAAAATTGGTGGCACGTGGTGAACTGGCAGGAGGCGGAGAAAAGATATAGATCTTAGAAACTGCTTAAAGCGACATTGCGGGAGAGCGAGTTTTCCTCCCGATTTTCAAGCCCCCATCGCCCCGGCGGCGGCTATTAAAGTTATTAAGAGGAATTTTGAGAAATGGAAAATCGAACGTGTTATAATAAACCGGATGCCTTTTTATTCGAGAAGGAGCTGGCGATTCTTTTTGCTTACGAGTTTTTTCGCCGCAACTTGTTGGCGCGTCGCATCTGCTCCGGCAAGCGCGGATGCCGCTGCATCGCTTTATATCGCTCCGCCGAGCGGCACGTTTACGATCGATAGCACTTTCACCGTATCTCTATTTCTAAATACCGGAGGGCAATTCGTAAATGCGGTTGAGGCCTATCTTTCATATCCTCCCGACAAGCTCCAGGTAGTATCGCCCACGGCGGGGAAATCCTTTATTCAAGTTTGGGTGGAGCAGCCAACATACTCCAACAGCGAAGGCACGCTCAAATTCCAGGGCACGGTTCCCACGCCCGGAATCAACACGGAAGCAGGCCTTATTTCAACGATCACATTCAGGGTAAAAAATCTAGGAACCGCGGCGATCAAGATTTTGGATAGTTCCCGGGTGCTTTTGAACGACGGAAAAGGGACGGATGTGCTCGGGCAGACCACGGGCGGAATATATTACCTTACATTGCCGCCTCCTGCGGGGCCGCTTGTCACCTCGCGCACCGATCCGGATCAGGGAAAGTGGTACAACTCGAAAGCAGTTTCCCTGGAATGGAATTCGCCTCCGGATATTCAAGGATACAGCTATATACTGAACAGCAATCCGGTTGACGACCCCGACGAAATTTCGGAAGGAATAAAAACCCGCGTTGTGTACAACGACCTTGCCGACGGCACCTATTATTTTCATATTAAATCACTGCGTGGCGGGGAATGGGGAGGCGTAACCGACTACGCCATACATATCGACACCGCTCCGCCGGCTGCGTTTGAAATGTCTTTCTCGCCCGGAGCGTATACGTCAAACCATCGGCCGATAATGGATTTCGCCACGACCGACGCCGCATCGGGCATAGACCACTACGAACTGAAAATCATTCCGCTGGATCCGCAACCCGCCCCTGTCGGCCAGGACGAGACCCCATTTTTCATCGAAGTGACACCGCCGTACTCGAGAAATCTGGATATCGGCAGGTACAGGATAATCGTGCGGGCATATGACCAAGCCGAAAATTTTTACCAAGCCGAATCCGATCTCACGATTTCAAACCGCATTTTTGAGGTAGTGCTGCAAGACGGAGTGCGAATAGGGGCTTTCACTCTTTCGTGGCCATATGCGGGAATTTTGGCCATCATCCTTCTTTTCATACTTGCGTACATTTCCCACAAAATATGGAATTTGCATCGAAGGATCGAAAAACGCCTGGAAGAAGGCGCTTTACGCCATCCGGCCATATCTCAAAAATTGAATCAGCTGACGGAAAAGCAAAAGGAATACGGCGGTACTAAAGCCCTTCTCGTCCTGCTCCTTTTGGCTTCCGCGTTCGCGTTTGGAATACGGGCAACACACCCGGCGTTTGCTGCGACCGACGCGAGCAACGATAGTTCTTCCGTTGAGCCCCCGGTAGTGACGCTTTTCCCGAAAGCGATTTCCAACGATGAAATCGTGTATATCGGAGGACGTGCAAGCGCTCCCCAGGCCACCGTTCTCATTTACCTTCAAAATTCCGAAACAGGGAGCACCTTGAGCCAAATGGCGACGACGGATAAAACCGGCGCTTGGTTTTATTCATTCCCTCAATTTTTGACCGCCGGCAAATATATTGTCTGGACGCAGCTAAAAGTGGGAGAGGAGCTAAGCCCGCCGAGCTCTCGGATGGATCTTTCGGTTTCTCCGACAGCAATCCAATTCGGGAAAAACCGGTTGAGCTACCAGGGCTTGTATCTCATGTTGTCTATTCTATTCGCCGCAGTATTTTTCGGATTGCTTATTTTCTTCCTCTATCACAGCTATCACTTCCGATCGAAAAAGCGCCGGCTTCTTTCCGCAATCAGAGATGCCGAGGAATCTATCCGGCGCGGTTTTTCGATTCTACATCACGACATCGAGGCGGAGCTCAATATCATACGTAAAGCAAAGATGAACGCCGAGCTTTCAGTGGAAGAAAAATTCCGGGAAGAAAAACTTATGAAGGATTTGAATCAGATAGGCGGGTATATCGGAAAAGAAGTTTGGAAAATTGAGCACGCCGAAGAGGAGCTGTAAATCCCGTAGCGGGGTCTTTATTTCAAAACTATCTTTTTAATGTTGCTTATCTTACGAGCGCAAGATAAGCAACATCGGGGAACCTTTTTAGAAACGGACAACAAATGCGGCACGCTGCATCGTCTGACTTATCTTTTGTTACTTTTTGATCCCAAAACATCGAACTATATCTAAATCTGGACGCCCGAGAAAATTCCTTCCGGGCGTTTAGAATTTTTTGGATTTCTGCAAAATTGGAAATTAGTTTTTGCCTTAAAGTATAGGGCTAATTTGGTACCTCCGAGTTATCCACAGAAGCCCCTTGTTCTTCATTTTTGGTTGCTATTATGATCGTGTCCTTAGGAAATTTTGTCGAATACAGAGGACAGTGCGCGCACAACGTAAATTAATCAAAAACGGTTTTATTCTGAATCTTCGAGGCACTCAAGCGAAGGGTTTACTTAAGATTTCCGAAAATGGCCGGTATCTATATGACCTACAGAAAACGTGCGACTTATACATGGCAAATTGTTTGGTGCATTGTTATATTTGCGGCATCAGGAGCGGTGGTTTCTAGTTCTTTGATAACAAACGCGCAGGCGGGCACTGCGGCGACA
>CAYZZK010000023.1:0-10901 GCA_964483045.1 uncultured Candidatus Saccharibacteria bacterium | reverse complement strand
GGCGCATGCACCGGCACAGGCACGTGTACCGTTACCCTGGACACTGCGAAATCGGTGACGGCGACGTTTGGGGTGCAAACGTACGTTTTATCGATTAGTAAATCTGGTTCAGGCACCGTTACCTCTTCTCCTGCCGGAATTTCGTGTGGCATTACCTGCTCTGCCAATTTTACTTCAGGCGCAGTGGTCACACTCTCGGCTGTACCAGCGTCTGGCTGGAGTTTTACTGGCTGGAGTGAAGCTTGTACGGGCACCGGCTCTTGCACGCTGACCGTAAATAGCAATCAGGCGGTCACCGCCACGTTCACCCAAGTCTTAGTTACTCTGACTGTCTCTAAAAACGGCAGCGGCTCTGGAACAGTAACCTCGAGTCCTTCCGGCATTAACTGCGGTTCAACCTGTTTGGCTTCCTTCGCTCAAAACACGGGTGTGGTACTTACCGCTACCCCCGCCATCGGGTCAGGATTTACAGGTTGGAGTGGGGCCTGCAGCGGCACTGGTTCTTGCACTGTAACTATGGCCACTGCTCAATCGGTGACGGCGACGTTTGATATAGTAGCTTCCCCAGATACTGTTCCGCCTGTGATTTCTATCGTTTCACCCGTAAATGGAACTGTGGTAAAAGCGCGTACAGCCGTAACAATTTCCGTTAACGCTTCCGATAATGTTGGAATTCAAAAAGTCGTTTTCTATCAAAATGGTGCTGTTCTTGGAGAAGATGCATCGGCACCGTACAGTTTCACCACCGGCAGATTGCTCGTCGGAACGTATATCTTTACCGCGAGAGCGATAGATACTGCAAATAACCAAACTCTGTCGCAACAGGTGTCTCTAGCGGTAATAAAAAGCAAACGGCAAGTTGTGCTACTGGGAGTGGGAATTATGGGGTTTCTAACGCAAGCGATAAAAAAGTTAACGCTCTAGACGCAAAGGAAAGCAAAATCTCGCCTCATTATGACGCGAGATTTTGCGTTTTTAAGTATTGAAGCATACTATCCCTTATGGTATCTTGCTTTTGTAAGCGCCTGGGTAGCTCAGTGGCAGAGCGCAGCCCTGAAGAGGCTGGCGTCCGGTGTTCGATTCACCGCCCAGGCACAGAAAGCAAAAACTCTCATTGTGAGAGTTTTTGCTTTTCAGGTGCGAACCAAAGAAGGGGTCGGGCACCAAAGTAAAATAAAGTCGATCACGCCACACACTACTTAGCCGTTGAAGTATTGTTATTAACCGCTAAAAGCTCAATGGTAAATTTTAAGGTCGAACTTGGAGGGATTAAACCGTTGCCCGCAGCACCGTATCCCAACTCGGGAGGCACAACCAGAGTCCGCTTGCCGCCGATCTTCATTCCGGCTATTCCAAGATTCCATCCCCGTATTAGTTGATCGTCGCCCAACACAAATTCAAACGGCTGGTTCCGATCATATGAACTGTCAAATTTCTTCCCGTTCAAAAGCTCACCGAGGTAATTAACGGAGAGTGCGTCTCCTTTTTTCGCTTCCGCGCCCGTCCCCACAACTATGTCTTTTATTTGTATTGCGGATAAAGCCCTTGCATCGTCCTGGCGCGCTTTTTCTTCATTTGCGGACACCTGCTGCGCAACCCGTTCATCGAACGCAGCGTTGTACCACATACCGCCCGCGATAAGCGCGCACGCAATCAATATGAATATAACGATTTTTGTTTTTGTCATGGTTATGAAATTTTAGAACCGGGAGGCGCTGTTTCCGCAACAGTTACGATAACCGGATCGCCTGTCTCGCTATGCGCCGCGAGAATCATTCCGCGGCTCTCAAGCCCCAGAATCCTCCTCGGCTCGAGATTCGCCACAATTACAATGCGCTTACCAATGAGTGATTCCGGTTCATACGCCCTGCCGACTCCGGCAATAATCTGCCTCGGAATTCCCTGCCCGGCCTCGTCCGTATCTCCCGCATGCACATACAGTTTCAAAAGTTTATCCGATCCCTCAATACGCTCGGCGGAAATAATCCCTGCAACCCGAAGATCGACATTCTTAAATTCGTCTATCGTCACCGAAAAAGCTTACCAAACAAAAAAAATCCTTGCAAGGTTTTTGCAAAACAACGTCACTCCTACGCCAATTCCGTTGTTTCAACCAGCGAATGTTCCAACACCCTATCCGCCTCGCCGAACAAAAACTTTCCGCGAAACTTTTTTCCTTTCAAAAATAACGGGAACCAATAGATATCATCCGGCCACATGCTCGCGAAAGGGATTTCGTTAATCCCGAACCACTGCGGCCGCATTTCGTCGGACTCGACCGGGTTGCCAAAAAAATCCAGAGCCCGAAATACGTGTACTTCCAGAATTTCCGGATTTCCTTTGAACTCAAACTCGATAATTCCGAGCTTCTCGATATCTCGAACATCCACGCCGCATTCTTCCTTCATTTCGCGTCGCGCCGCGCTCTCTACCTCCTCTCCCGGCTGAACTTTTCCGCCAAAGCCGTTCCACCGCCCGGCGCCAAATCCGCGCTTTTTCATCCCAAGGAGTATGCGCGGATGCTTATGAATAATGCACAGCGTCAAAATTTTGTTCATCTTCGCAGGTTATTTATGCGCTTGCTCATAAAATTCTATGAAATGGCCACGTGAGAAGTTCCAAAAACTTTAGCGTAATCGGCCGCTTGATCCACGTATCATATTTCAACTCGCGGGACAGCTCAAGATCCTTCATAAAATGCCCCTTTAACTCGGCGACAAAAAGTTTCGCCCCGCTCGCAAGATTTGCCTCATAGTTGAAAAACAGACTTACATTATCCAAATTCGAAGACCCAACCATCCCCCACTCGTCATCAACGACGCACGTCTTCACATGAAATATTGAATCCTGATACCTATAAATTTTTACTCCGGATTTAAGAGCCAACGTAAGATACGAGCCGGAGGCGATATCTACCGTTCGGACATCGGATTTTTCCGGAAGCAAAATCCTGACGTCCACGCCCCGTTTTGCCGCCGCCGTAAGCGCCTGAAATAACCGGAGCGTTGGAACAAAATACGGAGTCGAGAAATAGATATAGCGTTTGGCGCCGTGAAGCACTTTGCGCATATTCCGATAAATAAACCTTTGCCTCAAGCGCGGGGAGCTGGTGAGAAATGAAAAGTCCTGCATCGTGATATGCGATTTCTGTGACTTCAAAAATCTCTTCTCGCGCGTTGCCGCCCACATCCGCTCGAACACATGCTGCATGTCATCCACCACGAAGCCCTCGATGCGCACATGCGTGTCCCGCCAATTCGTCATCCGTGCTCCTATATTCACTCCGCCGGTGTACCCGATGCGTGAATCGACAATCAAAATCTTTCTATGATCACGTCTGAACCACGAAAACAGTTTTTTTACGCGCCAGGGATTTATGGGGTTAAAAAATCTGATCTCCACGCCGAGATTCGCCAAGTTTTTTGCATACGGAGAGTTGAAAAATCCGTAACTCCCCACCATATCGCACAAGATTCTAATTCGTACTCCGGCGTTTGCCTTTTGCAAGAAAAGCTCGGCGAATCTTTTCCCTACTTCATCAGCCACAAAAATGTAGGATTCTAGATCGATTGTTTTTGTCGCCCTCGCGCAATCCTCGAGCATTGCGTTCCAGGTGTCCCTCGGATTCAAATAAAATTTCCACGTGCCCATAAAGCGCTCAACGATCGCGATATCGGCGATATCTTTCTCCCGCCGAAATAGCCGCTTCCACAGAAGCACGGACTGCAAGCGCACAAAGGGCAATTCGTCGATAATCTCGGCCTCTCGTATAAGTTTTTCTATGTCCCATTCCCCGGGCCGCCAATCCCTCCAGCATTCGATATCCCCGCCAAATTTTAAATATTCTCTGCCGTCCGCCGCGATTGCCGCCTCCCACCCAGGCGCAAAGCGGAGCGTGTCAAAGACCCGGGAAGAAACTATTACATCCGCATCGTGGCATTCTTTAAGTCCGTGGACGCCCAAGGGAGCCGATCCGAAAAGCGCATATTCGCCCATGGGCAAATTCAAAGCGCGCACCCTATCAAAAAGTTTTTTATTTGCGGAAATAATCTGCTCGTTCATCGGACTCACGATTCGTCGAGTATGACTTTATTTTTGAATTTTCCCCGCTCGGCCGCTTTTTTATTCTTAAGCGCTTCAATGTCCGTCTTCCCGAAATTTTTGTATGCGCAGATCGCATCGAGTACTTCCAGGATGTCCACCACTTCCGACGCCGCTTCGGATTGCGCGAATTCGGCGGCTTCCTCCTGCAGTTTCGCCTTCAACTTTTCCCAGTATTCTTTTTCGTCCGCGATATGAAAAATCGGCGTCGCGCCTTTGCGCTTGATATATTCAGGCATCCCATCACGAACGAGCTTGCCGTATTTCATTTTAAATCATAATAATTTTTGCCGGTACGATAACTATCAAATGCCAACTCGCACATTTCAAACAATGGCGTAGGAAGTTCTTTTAAATCAAACCAATTCCAAAAGTCAGCCCTTTCGGGTTCTAAAACTTTTGGTTCACCTGATTTCCAATTGGCAAGTAGCCCAATATGCACGTAATGCTTTGGCGCATACTTGCCAACGTTTGCAAGAAATTGAAATTTGATATCTTGAATTTCTATTCCGCTTTCTTCTTGAGTTTCACGTCTTGCACAGTTTTCAAATGATTCTAAGTATTCAAGATGCCCTCCAGGAAATGCATATGTCCCCTCACCATGCGATCCTTTTCGTTTGCACAACAAAACCTTTTCATCCTTAAAAATCATCACTCCTATTCCAACCTTCGGCCGCTGTTCATCTACATTCATTAATTTAGATGATACCGAAAATGACAAAAATTAAACAGAACTAATGCTTTTTGGAGTCATCCGCGGCTCGTCCTGAGCTCACCGTCGAAGGAGAGCGCGACGGCGCGAGGTAGAGGAATTTTTCAGTAAGAAAAATATCCGACTCCAAAAAGCATTAGTTCTGTTTAGTACAGTTCACAAGTCCTTCAACAACCCCGAAACCACCATATCAAACCCAGGAACTAACTCAAAAGTTTCCACCTCCTCGGGGTCAATCCATTTGTAATCCTCAATTTCCCAATTTGGAACCACGGTATCAGAGCTCACCTTCACAAGCACGGGGTGCACAATCCACGTCTTACCGTATCTCAAGTCTTCCTGCTCAATAACAGTTCCTTCGATAATCTCGATGATGTTTCTGTCCCCAATGCCGAGTTCTTCCCGCAATTCTTCCTTTACTTTTTCCTCAACCCCTCTCTCGTCATCCAGAAATCCCGAGATGCCGTTCCAAAAACCCGGATAGAAATTCATTCTCGAACTTCTCCGCGCAATGAGAATCTTGTTCCCGCATTGCACAACGCAGTTTATAACGGGAGCGCGCTTCTCGTTCGTAAAATCTTTTTGGCCTGGCTTCGGCACGAATGCCGGTTCGCTCCCGCTCATAATATTCGGCAAAAAAATATTGCTACGGCAAACTGTGCTCGACCTTGACGCTCTCTATAATCACCGGAGAAAGCGGTCTATCCCCCTCATCGGTTTGTGCCTCTCCAATCGCATCCACCACATCCTGCCCCTTAATCACCTTCCCGAAAATCGAATAATTATTTTGCAGCGGATAATCCGCAAGCATGATGAAAAACTGGCTGCCGTTCGTATTCGGCCCCGCGTTCGCCATCGCCACAACGCCTTTTTTGTATCCCGCTTGATAGGACGGAGTTGCGGGATTGAGCTCGTCGTCAAATACATACCCCGGCCCGCCCGCGCCGCACTGGCCGGCTCCGCGCCCGGGCGTACAATTCGGATCTCCGCCCTGAATCATAAATCCTTTGATGACGCGGTGGAACGTAAGCCCATCATAAAACTTTTTTTCGGCTAGAGAAACGAAATTCGCAACCGTTTTCGGCGCGTCGGCGTCGTAGGTTTCAAATTGAATCTCGCCGAAATTTGTCTTGAGTATAACTATTTGATTTCCCATCAATTTTGTCGATGATGATGAAGCGGTCGAATCCGAAGCGCTGTTCTGACTTTGAGTTTGCAGCTTCGTGCTGACGCTTTGATTATGCCAGAAAAAATAGCCGGCCGCCACGAGGACGATAACGGCGAGAGAAATAAAAAGTATATTCTTATTTGTATTCATAGATTAAGAAACTGTTTAATTATTGACTTAGCTTCTTCAATGCTCTCGTACGCGCGAACCTCGACATTAGGATACATGTCCGGAGTCATGCCGCGGATCATCGGCGAGGCATAAAACTCCCGTTCCTTTTGATATATGCACAAAATTTTCGCGGGGGGTTTCCCAAAGTTGTGCTTTGTCCGTGCATACTCGATCTCGCGGCCCGTCCCCGTGCTCGCTCCCGAAATTTCCGCGATCACATACGGCGCTCGGTCAAGCCACTCGATATCGCGTTTTTCGATATCTGCCGCGGGCAACTCTTCGTCGACGACCTTTTGGGCGGCAACGTGCTCCGTGAGCACCTCCACGCGGCTTGTTTTCAAGAAGCTCACTATCTCTCGAAACGTATCAGCCATAATTCGATTGCCGCGGATTGCCCCGGCGAAATAGACAACCTTCTTGTTTTTTTCCATTGGTTCTAAGAATACCAAAAACTGCGCGGATGCCAAACAAGACCAACTTCTCTGCGAGAGATGCTATCCAACCGTGCCGTCTTTGCGATGATGTAGCACAATTTCATTGCCGTCAGGATCTGAAATTGACGCCATGTGGCACGACGGAAAGTCCTGCAGTTCCATGTTAACAGCCACATCTTTGCTTTTCAAATATTCGAGCGCTCCCTTCACATCGTCGACCGAAAGTCCGACCGACACATTCCCCTTCTTCCCCTTTGGAACCGGCGCGGCACCGTAAACTCCCACAACCAGCGCGAGATTTCCAGTCTCGAACTCCGTCCACATTTTTCCGACTTCCCCAATTACCTTCAGACCAAGTACGTCGCGGTAAAACGCGACCGCCCGATCCATATTAGTCACATTGTAGAAGACGAAATCCACTCCTCGTACTTTCATATTTTATATATGGAGTAAGTTTATTTTTGTTCGACGATAGTCATTTTAATACGAAATACAGATGGAAGCTATTAGAAATCAAATTGCTCCAAATGAATGAGCGCGGTACGTAGCGCTTGCTTCGTATATTCCTTGCGATCCATACGACCCTTCGTCAAAATGCCGATTGCGCCCTCGGCGGAACCGATTTGCTGGTTCTTGGTCATCCCCGCTTTAGTAACCGCCTGGTTCATGTCGAGCCCTTCCTTCAAAATCAAATCCATCACGGATTTTTTAGGAAATTCCCATGCGGACGACAACCCCAGATGAAATTCTTTCCCGTCATAAATTGCGCACGCGCATACGTCCATATAGCCGCTTTTCGATCCGGGAACATGCATGAGTCCCGATTCAAGCCCGATGCTATAGTCGCAATCGTTCCAACAATTCTTGGCGCGATTTGTCGCTCCACGAACTGTCTCCTCCAGCGTTTTCGGCTGATCCGAAACATCGGATGCTGCTTCAATCGCTTGCACTTCCGCATTCGCCAAGTGCGGATATTCGCGCAGTATTTCGGACACAGCGCGCATCTTTTGTTGATTCTTTGAACCGATGTTAATTTTGATTTTTTGCACGATTCAAGGAATTTAAGTTAGCCCAACATACCCAACCATCGGCTGAACTTCTTTGGGCTTATCCCGACGATAAGAAAAATATTCTTTTTCTTCGCAAAAAGTACATGCGCCGTTATCTTCGATGTACTCTTTTGGGATCATATATTCCTGGAGTTGGGTTTTTATAATGCCGGGCAAGTCAACAAAAATCTTGTCATTCCGCCGAAGAACAAAGTCGGAGTATGCGTTATATTTTATCTTATCATCTGGGCTAATTTCAAAATGGCATTCGCGGATACCCGGGCCGATGCCAACGAGAACGTTTCGCGCATCAATTCTGAAATTTGAGATCATAGTTTGAACCATGCTTCTTACCACTCCGGCAAGAAGCCCCCGCCAACCAGCGTGCACGATTCCAACGACACGCGCCACCGGATCATAAAAATAAACGAGAAAGCAATCCGCGGCTGTTGCCGAAAGAAATAAGTTAGTTGTGTTCGTCATGAGTCCGTCTGCCCCAACTATCGTCGTTCCGGCTGCTTCATTCGAAACGCACACTATCTTTGCGCCATGGGCTAAATCAGCGGTTACCACGCGATCGGGGTCGATGCCCACTTTCCTGAAATACTTTTCCCGATTGGTTTTTTCCAAATGCCGATGCATCGAGCCGTCGCTCCGATTCGAAAAACCATATTTCGAGTTGGGATACCGAGCAAACTGCGAAAAAGATACCATACTATATCTTATAAAATAACTTAACACACTCATCCAAATCATCAACTAAATCCATCGTGAGTGCCTCCGAAGGCGAAACCCATTCAAAGCCGCCGTGCTCTTTTTCATTTATTTTTATCACGGGACGACTATCGAACTTACTGCTGAACATGTGATAAATAAAATCATATCCCCCATGATGAACATACAGCTTCGAAAAATATTCCAGTTTTTCCTTGGGAATATCCATGCCCGTTTCTTCTCTTATTTCTCTCGCCATTGCGCCAAAGATATCTTCCCCTTTCTCCATTTTCCCCGCGATTACTCCCCACTTGTTCGCTTGAGACTTATTTCCATGCCTATGCAAAAGAACGAACTGGCCATCATGCTCCAAGTAGCAACTCGCTACCTCAAACCGCGGGCTAAAATCTGCTGGCTGCTCTTTATAAATCATTTCTCTTACGCAAATTTTTCAACCACGAATTTTTAAAAAACGGCATGGCGAGCGTGGATATCATAAAACCAACGGTTGGGACAATAGCATTGAGCCACGGCCTCGATATCTCTATCGCCCATAAATATAGCCCGATCGCTATGTACGTAAATGCCGCGAGCAAAATTCTCCGAGTCCAACTCGTTTCCCACGCCTTATCATCCTCTACTCTTTGATTTCGTTCCTCAATTTTTTTACCCCGCTGTTCTAAATTACTTTCCATAACACTCTTATGATATGCGATACGAGTAGGAGGTTATATTTCTAATTTTAATTTCGGCCATTTTTCCAGCCATTTTTTCTTTTTCACTCTTTCAGCAACAACATTTTTGACGTTACCCTCGTCAATAAATGCTTGGCTTGGTCTGACAATTAAGTTCACCAAATCTTCTATTCCGTACGGAGCTATCAACTTTAACTCTCCATTTTCTATTTTCACCCCAACACACGTTGACGTCTCTGGCCACTTTGAAACAGCGTCTCCACAAGAAGTATAGGGCGGTGGTTTAATCGTATACCATTTATGAGCGTATGCTTCGTTGACTATTTCCCAATGCAAACCAGTTTTTATATTAAATTCTTCTGATAACTTTTTGTCAGCGTTTTCATCGTTACCACTTGGATCAAAATAGACTAAATCAATGTCGTTTGTATCAACTTTTTCCCTTTGGTACCCATGAAGGTAATCCCAAACCTTATTCCTTACAAACCCCGCTCCTATTAACCAATCTGGAAGATTGAGCTTTTCTGCGGTAGACAACACATCCATCATCCACTTGTCCTCATGTATTAAATTCAGAATATCTTGCTCTATCATTTTTTGTTCTGCATATTTCTCTGATGCTCCTCACTGTTAATCAGCCCGCATTTTTTATACTTCTAGGGTGTACCACAGAGATTCTTGGACTTTGATCACAATTCAGAGATGCTTGCCTGCCAAAACCACGATTTTTCGTGAGCTTGGCAGGCAGGCATTAAATGCTATTCAATTTTCAAGATACTTCATTATTGACTGACCCCACCCGAAGTCAAGTGACATTTTATGGAGCTAATCTTTCCCTAACTCTTTTAAGGGCACGGCTTGCTCGTTCTATGTCGTGAAGCATAATTGCCCGAACTACTCGCTGCCCTTCCTGTGCTGTTCTAAAAAACTCCATCTTTCTAAACAATCTCTCAGAATTACTATGTGGATAATATTGTAAAAGTAATTCGATAAATTCCCTTCCATACCAGTGATAAGGACGCCACAGATCATAGTCCGGATCATCGAGACGCGCGCCGCCAAAATCGATGATACCAGTAATGTCACGCTTTACGGGATCAAAAAATATATGCTCCGCTTCTAAGTCACCATGAATAAGCTTTGGTTCATAGTCAAAATTAGCACTATCAGAAAGATATTCTTCAAACGCGGTTTCAGTTTTTTCTTTAATTATGGATGCTTCGCTCGGAAACTCCTGATCAAGTAATGGGAACATTTGCTCTCGTGCATCGAGAATCTGCCCCATCATGCGGGCTTTCAAGCTCCGTTTAGGTACGCCTAGATCCTTCGCCGTACTCACATTAAAGGAATGCATCTCACAAAAGAACGAGGCGATTTGCTCCGTGAGGTGTGGATCCGGCTTCCCTCCTGCAAGCATCATTTCTGGCTCCAATTCCACGCCTGAAATAGCTTTATATCCGACAAAATGACGATTACTCCCTTTTTGGATTCCTGCAATTTCGAAACGAGGAATCGAAAGTGTTATCTGCTTCTCGAGCACAGGCAAAAGATGCATCTCCATCTGTAATGTTTTATCTGCTCGCTCGTGCCTTGGAAAACGAAAAATGCGCTCGCCATTGACCCTAAATACCTTATTCCCTAATCCACCATTCAGGGGTTCCATGGAATCAATTGTAAAATCAGGAGAAGTGGCCTGGATACTTTCCAGGGCATCCACTTGGCTGATTTCTTGACGATAATCCATGGATTCGTACCGTTCAGGCACAATCTTTGTGCTCTTAGAAAAATTTTCGGCCATGGCTATTTATGATTTATGTTCTGCTTTAGGTGAGCTAGATCTCTGGGTGAGATTACATT
>CAYZZK010000022.1:0-11203 GCA_964483045.1 uncultured Candidatus Saccharibacteria bacterium | reverse complement strand
AGTTCGCGCGTCGGCACAAGTACCAAGCCGATTCCGTCTCCCTTCAGCACCTGCTGGATCAAAGGAATCCCGAATGCGAACGTCTTGCCGGTGCCGGTCTGCGCAATCCCCATTAAATCTTTGCCTTCGATTGCGATCGGAATGGACTGCTCTTGAATGGGCGTCGGGGTTTTAAGATTTAATTTTGCAAGGATTTGCAGAATTCCCGGCGCGATGCCGAGGCCATGAAATCCTTTGCTGTCTGGCGTCATGAGATAAGAGCATAACAGATAATTACATATAACGCCATGAGCCGCCCGTTTCGTAAAGATTTAGGCGAATGGCCAATACGATATCTCCTTGCATGCGAGCCTAAATAAAAAACCAGCCGCGGACGGTCGTCCCCGGCTGGTATGTGATTTTTTTCTCGCTCGGTATTACGTGGCGAGTGCGTTTGCTGCTTCGGCACGCGCAACCTGGATCGCGTCGCCAATATATTTATTCGTAAACACGAGGAGATGGCGGATCTCTTCCGATATTCTTCGCCGCCAAATCCGTTCCAGGCGGCGGTCTCTGGAGCATTCTATAAAGATACCCGTCTCGGTACAAAGACTTTCTCCGGATTGTCTTGCCGCCGGAACGATGCGCGTATTCACAAACCGATGCGCATTCGGATATCCTTCTTTCTGAAGGGCCAGATGCAGCAGTTCCGCCGTCACCAGTCTCCCGTTTCTCCAAAAGTTTTTCTCGCATTTGTCCTTGTTAACTTGGAGAGTCTTCAAAACCCGCTCCGCCGACAGGAGTTGTTGGTAGGTAAACACAATGATTTGGCTGAAGCTGCGCATTACATTCGAGAAGCGTAAATCGCGCTGAAGCGTGCTGTTTAAGGTTTCCACTACGGCCTCGAATCCCAGTCGAGTGCTGATGTGCATGCCATCTGCCTGTTCCGCGACGACTGGATTCGCATCTTTGTGCGACATGGCTGAAGAGGTTGAGCTTGCGCTCACGAGTTCGCCGATAGCGGAGGATTGGAGATGGCGTACGTCATCGCCCAGATTCGCAAGCACTGCGGAGATGAGCATGATCTCGTTGTAAAACCGCTCGAGCCCTTCGGGCTGGACGATCTGGGTGCTGAATCGAGGGGACGGCAGTCCCAGCAAACCGAGAGCCGATACTTCCAGATCTTTGCCATTACCGAAGGCGCGAATTGCGGCGCTCGTTCCAACCGCTCCGCTAAACTTCCCCGGTATGTCGTGCGCAAGCACACCTGCATTTTTGGCGGTGTTGATGAATCGGCTGTGCAATACCGCCAGCCACGCGCCAACTGTGATAGGCAACGCATCTTGAAGATGCGTACGCCCGATTTGGAGCATGTCGGCAGTTTCTCCGATCCGGTTTCTCCATGCCCCGTCCACTTCCACAAGCTTCGGATGGAATACACCGAAAAATGTTTGGCGCGCCTGAAGCGCGTAGCCAGTACAGATAGTGTCGTACGACGTGAGCCCCAGATGCAGCCATCGGTGAAGTGGCTTTGGGAGGATTCGCTTCATGAGTTCGAGAAGCGCAAGGATGTCGTGCTTTGTTTTCGCACGCTCGAGCTTGGTGACTTTCGTCATCGTGATCTTTTCGAGAAGTTCCCGGAGAAGCTTCTCCGTAAGAAGCCGCGCGTGAGATGCCGGCATAATGCCTGCGTTTGCGAGCGTTATCATCCAAAACCACTCAACGAGTATTAACCAACCGGCACGTTGGTCGTACCCGAGATATGGCCGGAGCGCTGCGGGTTGATAATGCGGATCGCCGGACATGTGGAGATTCCTGCCTCGTCCCGAGGACGCGGCGACGAGAAGCTGAACTGCTGTTTCTATTTTTAGTTGTTTCATATATGCTATGCGGTCGTTTCAGTCGTTTTCTGTTGTTCAAAGTACATTTTCCGTGCACGGAAAATTATCTCAATACTTATGGAGAAGTAACGGCTTGTCAAGCAGTTATTTGACACATTAAAAAATCGCGGGTGCTAACAAAAGGGAAATTCAAAACATAATAAACCAAGCCCATAGGATTCCTATGGGCTTGGGGCTTGCTAAAAAACCGCTATTCGTATCCCGGATGTTTGGAATAATTTCCGTTCGGGAACAATTCACACTCCCAGAATTCTTCTCGCACAGCCTTTTTTTGAAGCGCTAAAGCTTTGCGGCTAAGCGCGAGAAGCCGGCGAGAAAGAGATCGGTTGAGAAAATCAATTCGAACGAGCATATCTATTTGGGCTTTATAGAACCGCCCTTTTCCGAATTGCCAATCAAATGATCTCATAATTGTCCGGAGCTCAAAGGGCAAGTTTTCGATATGAAATCGGCCATTGGTCCCCTGAAAAATGCGAAGATATGCCACGGCGTACCGATGAGAGAAATCACTCGATTCATAGATAAGAGTAGCGTCATGACTTCTCATTTTGGCCATTTGGGAAATGCCGTAATGACTTCCGGGAGGATCGAACGGACGCAGACTGTCCTCTTCTTTTACCGCGTTGAAGAGCGCAAAAGGTATATCACGATAGAGCATATGTTTCCTTTCTTTTCTTGCATGTTAAATCAAGTTTTTCGAAAAGCTGATATCGTTATACAATTAAGCACGCTAACTAATCAAGCGAGTGATAATGGAAACAGGACTGAAACAATCTAAAAAATCCCCACAAACTGCAATCTTTGGCGGAGGTTGTTTTTGGTGCACGGAAGCGGTGTTCGAGATGCTCAAAGGCGTAATTTCGGTGATGCCCGGATACGCGGGCGGGAAACCGCCGCGCGACGGGAAAAACGTCACATACGAAGAAGTCTGTTCCGGCAGGAGCGGACACGCGGAAGTGATAAAAATCGAATACGACCCGGCGCAAATTTCTTTTAACGATCTCTTGACGGTTTTCTTTTCGACGCATGATGGCACGACGCTGAACCGCCAGGGCAATGACGTGGGCACGCAATACCGCTCGGTGATCTTCTATGCAACCGATGAGCAAAAACAAGAAGCGGAAAGGTTTATCCAAGAATTGAACGCCGCCGACCCGCTTCGCCAAAGCTCCAGCGAGGCGAGCCCGGGCGGCAAGCCCATCGTGACCGAAGTAAAACCGCTAGAAAAATTCTATGCAGCGGAAGAGTACCACCGCCAGTACTATAAAAACAACACTTTCCAGCCCTATTGCCAGGTTATTATCGGACCCAAGATAGACAAGCTCCGCGCGAAATTCAACGCTCTTTTAAAAGAAGCTGAAAAAAAGTAAAATAAAGTGGTACATGATCCAATAACTGCAAGGTTTTGAAGTCGGATATTTTCTTTGCTAGAAAATTCCCCTGCCTCGCGCCGCCGCGCTCCGGATGACTTCAAAACCTTGCCGTTATTGAAGGTATAAAATATCCAACAGCTAAAATATGAAAAAAGACAAGGAACTTCCGCCGGAGCTGTATCACGTCGCCCGAGAAAAAGGGACGGAGGCCCCATTTACGGGAAAGTATTGGAACAGCCACGAGCCAGGCATGTTCAAGTGCGCCGTATGCGGAACGGAACTTTTTTCCTCCGACACAAAATTCGATTCCGGCACCGGCTGGCCCAGTTTCACCGATCCGGTAAATCTCAAAAACATCGAGCTTAAGAGCGATACGGGATACGGGATGGAACGGACCGAAGTGCTTTGCAAAACCTGCGGCGCGCATTTGGGCCATGTTTTCGATGACGGTCCGAAAGATAAAGGAGGAAAAAGATATTGCATCAATTCCGTCTGCCTCGAACTCGAGAAACAGAAACAACCCGGCAACAATTGATATGCTCCAAAAACAAATAACTTCGACAATCGAAAAAGTGATGCCCGCGACGGTATCGATCGTGATCACAAAGCATCTCGAAGACATCGAAAAAGAAATGCCGCGGGAATTGTATCCATTTTCGCCCCATGGCACTGCAAGTACAAAAATCCATCGCGAGCGAGGAGCATCGTGGGCGGCAAAAATACCGAAAATTTTCGCCGATGGCCGAGGAATGATCCAAGTCGGCGGCGGATCTGGATTTATCGCGGATCAAAGCGGGATCATACTAACGAACAAGCATGTCGTAAGCGACGCGGCGGCGGAATATTCCGTGATCACGAACGACGGCAGAAAATTTAGCGCTGAAATATTGAGTCGAGATCCGATAAACGACGTAGCGATACTCAAAATCCAGGCAAGCGGTCTTCCTATTGTGCTACTCGGAAATGCCGCGAGTTTAAAACTCGGCGAAATCGTCATCGCCACCGGAAATGCGCTGGGAATATTTAAAAATACGGTTTCGATGGGAATCATCTCCGGCCTTTCGCGCTCGATTATCGCGAAAGAAGACCCCAAATCGCCTCCGCAGGAAATGCGGGGCCTCATCCAAACCGATGCGGCGATCAATGTCGGAAATTCCGGCGGGCCGCTCGTAAACCTGAAAGGGCAAGCGATCGGCATAAACACCGCCGTTGTCTATGGTGCGCAAAGCATCAGCTTCGCCATCCCGATCAATGCAGCCGAGCGGGACCTAGAAGACATAAAAACATACGGGAGAATCCGCCGGCCGCTTCTCGGAGTCAGATATATCATGATCGACGACAACCTCAAGGAAAAGATGAATTTGTCGGTGAACTTCGGAGCTCTAGTTATCCGAGAAACCCCGCACGATCCGGGCGTAACACCGGAAAGTCCCGCAGAGAAGGCGGGGCTTAAAGAAAAAGACATTATCCTTGAATTCAATGGACAAAAACTGGATTGCGACCATCCGATTCAAGATTTTTTGGAAAATATGAATGTCGGAGACAAAGCGAAACTTCTTGTGCTCCGCGGAGAAAAAAAGTTCGATACGATCGTGAATCTTTCGGAAAGAATCTAGTAACTATATATATCTACGAGCAATCCCGCTTTGTCCAACAGCAGGACTCTGTCGTGCCGGTCGTCCAAAAGGCGGTCGTTGCCCGTCCATACCCATATTTCGTTTTTCAGAAAATCCGCGTCGCCGCGGTATTTGTCGAAGCAGCCTTTGAAATTGACGTTCTGTAGGAACGCCTGGCACGCATAATCATCACGAGGGATATCCGTGGAGTAAAAATCGGGAACGCTGCAATAATTTAGATAGGAAATGTAATCCTGACATCGGCCGGTAAAACTGGAAATTTCGGAAGGATCCTTGTACAGCGACGGGCAGTATCCCGGAAGCGAGGGTGTGAAATGATTTTCATTTTCCAAAGCGCCGATGCATTCGTTCAGCCGAAAATTTTTGCCTATAGTGCTCACCGAAGAGAACATTCGGAGCATATCGCTCGGTCGAAGGTAAATATCCGTTTCCGCCGCTAATCCGGAAGGGTCGTACACATTGACCGCCTGGGGGATAACCTGTCCGCCTCGGTTGGCCTGGATAAGCCATCCTGTTACATCGATCGCTGGGCCTTCATCAAAAGCCGACGATACGGTTATGTCTCCCGGGGAGTACACCGACGCAAAAATAACTTTGCGAAAGTAGGGCGAAAGCTGATTTGCAGAAAAGCCCGGGGGAATTTGAGACGGGTCGATGCTCGGCTGCTGCTGCACCGGCTGTTCCACGACCGGCACCGGCTGGGGAATCGGCGCAGTTACTTTTGGTTTGGACTTCGGCTTCGGCGCAGTAGCACTTCCGGCCGCGGGAGTGGATGTGACAGAACTGCCGGTGACGGTCGAGGTGGGCGCCGTTTCGGTGCTCAATGGAACAAGACCGGGTACGCTGCCAACGAAGCGCAGCGCAAAAGTCACAAACAACAGTATAAGCAAAAAAATAAGAATTTTTCCTCCCGGCATGTTTCTATAAAACGATATTAATTAACTTATCCGGGATATAAATAATTCGCTTCGGTTTTTGCGAACCTACGATAGCCATTATACGCTTCCGGCCCAGTGCAAGTACTCCCGCCTCTTCTTCCGAAATCCCGGCCGAGGCCTCCACGCTATCCCGAAACTTTCCGTTGACTTGGATTACAAGCGTGATTTTTTCCTCCCGAGTTAACTTTTCATCGAACTTCGGCCACGCCTCCAGATGAATCGATGTCTTTTTGGCTAACACATTCCTCCATATTTCTTCTGCCATGTGCGGGGCGAACGGGGCGAGCAGCTTAGCGAATCTTCCGAATTGATCCGATGTCATCATGGCCGAACGGGCAGTCGGTTCTTCTTTTCTCTCGGACTCGAATTCCATACGGGCTTCGTTCATAAAAACCATGAGCGTACTTATGGCCGTGTTGAAATGGAGATTTTCTATATCGTCCGACAGCTTTTTTATCGCGCGATGCAAGGATTTTTCGAGTTTTAGAACTTCGGGGTCGGCTTCGGAACTTTTATTTTTCAACCAAGTTTCGCCATATCGCCACACTTTCTGCAAAAACCTTTCGATTCCGAGTATTCCGGCATCGCGGAAATCCCCGCCCTGTTCGAAGGGGGCGATAAACATAAGATACATCCGAAGCGCATCTGCGCCGAAATTCTTTATATATTCATCGGGGTTGATAACGTTGCCCTTCGACTTCGACATCTTCGCCCCGTCCTTAATAAGCAAGCCGTTCGCCCGGAATTTTTTCATCGGTTCATCAAAATGAAGCAAACCCCAATCATACAGCGCCATCGCCACAAATCTCACGTACAGCAAATGCAAAACCGCGTGCTCGGCTCCTCCAATATACATTTCGACTGGCAACCAATTTTTTACGAGGCCTGCGTCAAATGCCGATTTTTTGTTTTTCGGATTCAGATATCGGAGATAGTACCACGCGGAATCCAGAAATGTGTCGGAAACGTCGGTTTCGCGCCGAGCGCTCTTTTTGCACGCTGGGCATTTTACCTCGTAAAACTCTTTATGCGCCGCGAGCGGCGATTCCTCTTTTCCGGTGGGCCGAAAGTCTTTAATAAACGGCAATTCGACAGGCAAATCTTTTTCCGGCACGACGTACCATCCGGGCATGTCGACGCGCTCTCCTTTTCCGGTGCGGGCGCATGACTCGCAAAAAATCATCGGGATCGGCGGCCCCCAGTACCGCTGGCGGGAAATCAGCCAATCGCGGAGGCGATATTGCGTTTGCCGCTCTCCACCGACGAATTTAGTGATTTCCCATTTGGCCTTTTCGGAATCCATACCATTGAATTTCTCTGAATCTTGAAGATATCCATATCCCGTATATGGCTCGGGAGGGTTAAGATTCGCAGGGGCGGTAATTACAATCCGAATTGGTAATTCAAACTTTTGTGCAAACTCAAAATCCCGTTCGTCGTGGGCTGGCACGGCCATAATTGCGCCGGTTCCATACGATGAAAGCACATAATCAGCGACGAAAATCGGTATTTCTTCGCCGTTCGCAGGATTAACCGCTTTGACGCCCTTGAGCTCCACGCCCGTTTTTTCTTTTCCTTCGACAATACGCTCTTCCGCTGACTTAGCTTTGGATTTTTTTACATACGCTTGTACCTCGGCTTTATTCAAGAGCACATCGTGTTCGTGATCAATGGCCAATGTCACCCATAAATGTTCGGGCGACAAAACCAAATACGTAACTCCGAAAAGTGTGTCGGGTCTCGTGGTGAAAACCCTAAGGTGAGCGCGTTCGCCGTTCGGGCCACGACGGTTGTTATCTTCGATATGTTTCTTGAAATCAAGCAGAAAATCAATTTCAGCTCCTTCCGACTTCCCTATCCAATTTCTCTGCGCTACTTTCACCTTTTCCGACCAATCCAACTTCTCTAAATTTTGGAGTAATCGCTCGGCGTATTGCGTGATCTTAAAAAACCATTGCTCAAGCTCCTTTTTTACCACTTCCGTGCCGCACCGCTCGCACTTTCCGTCTATCACCTGTTCGTCCGCCAAAACCGTCTTATCGGACGGGCACCAATTCACTTCCTGCTTTTTCCGATATGCCAGGCCATTCTTGAACATCTGAAGAAAAAGCCACTGCGTCCAGCGGTAATATTTCGGATCGTACGTCTCTAGTTTCTCTTCCCATGCAAACCCATTGCCGATTTGCTCGAGTTGTTCATAAAATCTTTTTTCGGAAATTTTCGCTTGTTCCATGGGATGCGTTCCGGCTTTGAGTGCATAGTTTTCGGAGTGAATCCCGAATCCATCAAGCCCGATCGGCTCAAAGACATCGTTGCCCTGCATCCGCTTGAAGCGACCGTAAATGTCGGAGCCCACAAACGCGTACATGTTTCCGACGTGCAGCCCCTCGGCGGAGGGATACGGAAACATCATAAGGTTGTAAAAGGGACTTTTTGCCTTATTTAAATCGGGCTCGTATACACCTTCCTCTTTCCAGGTTTTTTGCCATTTCTTCTCGATTTTTTTGAAGTCGTATTTATTCATATTTCAGTTTGGATTAATGATATACCAAACAAACACCGACCAGCAATGCGCGAAATATATTAAGAATGCCCAAGAAGAATGTTGCTCTATTATTAAAGAAATTTTACAATCGCCGTAGCTCTCAGAAAGCGGTAAATAAGAAGGAGGCTTGCAGTGGTGCGGGTACTTTGGTTGCCAGTTTACGTTACTGGAGCGTGACTCAATGCGCCCCGGTCAATCGAGCGGCGAAAATCCGTCTCTAATGGTAAAGTTCATTCCAGATTAAGTACCTAACTGCGCGGGCAATTGTTAATCTAGTGACGGCTTCATTAACTAATCCCGTCCGCCGAGCTAATTGCGCCAGAGATACGTCCGGACGTTTCTCTGGCCTTTTTATATTCCGAAAATACTTTTTGAGTTTTTGAAAATCTGTTCCGACATTTTCTCCACCGGAATATTTTTAATCTCCGCCAGCTTCTTGACCACCTCGACAACGTGCGCCGGTTCGTTGCGCTTTCCACGATATGGCGCCGGAGTCACGTACGGTGCATCGGTTTCGGAAAGAATCCTGTCCACGGGAATCGCCTCGATTACTTCATCATAATCTCGCGCAAACGTAATCACGCCGCCGAAGGTAAAACAAAATCCCAAATCCAGAAGTTCGCGCGCATCTGCCTTCGTGCCGCTAAAAAAATGCACAATCCCTGGGTGATCGGGCAATGTTTCTGATTTTAAGAGCGCAATGAGATCGGGAAACGCATTCCGACAATGGATCATAAGCGGCTTCCCGACCTCGCGCGCCAAAGTGATCTGCGCCGTAAACGCTTCCGCCTGGCACTTTTTCGTCGAATCGCCGAGACGATAATAATCCAGCCCACATTCCCCTATCGCAACCACTTTTGGATCGCGCGCCAGATTTCGATAATACTGAACGTCGAATATTTCACCCCGGCTCGTAAATTCCCGCGCGGCATCGTCCGCTCCTAATTCTTTAGCGTCATGAAATGATTTCTCCGTATGTACCGGGTGAAGACCGACAGCAGCATAAACTCCCTCTTTATATTCATGCGCAATCTCAACGGCTCGGCGCGATGTATCGTTTTGCGTCCCGACATTCACCAGCCACGTATTCTGGCGGAGCGCCCGCTCAATCGTTTCTTTCCAATCTTTATCAAACGCAGCGAATTGGACATGCGTGTGCGCGTCAATAAAATTCATATGAGGAGTTACGGTGTATCCTGACGCGGAAACAAGATCTTCGGCTTTTTAACCCGTACCGCACCGGAGGCCTCCCACACGATGCCTTCGGTGATTTTTTTCGAGGTGACCGGTAAAAATGGCGCGATAAGCGCCGCAACATTGTCCAAGAGGACCACCATCGCAAAAACGGTGCGAGAGGCGTCGACCGCATCCGGCGCCCACGGTTTTTTTTCCTGCAAATAGGAATTTCCAAACCCGATTAGCTCCCAGATCAAGGCCAGCACATTGTGAAATTTGAAATACTTCATTGCCGCAACCGCTTCTTTCTTGAGAGAATCGATCTTCGCCTGAACTTCCGGGTCTATAGTATCGCTGCCCTCTACAAAGAACCAATACTTTTCCGCTAAGGTAAACGTGCGCGCGGCCAAATTTCCAAGCCCATTCGCAAGGTCGCTCACGTAACGCTCATCGAATTTTTCGAAGGAAAAATCCCCGTCTTCGCCGAACGGAATTTCCCGAAGCAGAAAGTACCGCAGCGCATCGAATCCATATTTCTCTCCCAAAAGGAGCGGGTCGACGGCGTTTCCCAACGATTTGGCGATTTTTACTCCACCGATGGTAAAAAAACCGTTTGCGATAATTCCTTTAGGAAGAGGCAACCCCGATGACCATAGCATCGCCGGCCAAATAACCGCATGGAATCTTGTGATATTTTTTCCGATTACGTGGAGATCTGCGGGATGCCTTTCCCACTCGTCAATGCCGACGGCGGAAATATAATTTATGAGCGCATCAAACCACACATAGATTACATGGCTGGGGTCGCCGGGAACAGGAATTCCCCAGTTCTTTCCCTCGCGCGAGATGCTGATATCTTCCAGCCCCTCGCTTACGAATTTCTTTACCTCGTTGAAACGCCCCACGGGAATAATAAAATCGGGATTTGATTCATAGAGCCGGAGCAGGTCTTTCTGGTACTTGGAAAGCTTAAAAAAATAATTTTCTTCCTCAATGTATTCCGGCTTGGTTTTATGCTCGGGGCACAGGCCGTCGATCAGATCGGATTCCTTTTTAAATTCTTCGCATCCAACGCAATATAATCCTTTATATATTCCCTTATATATGTCTCCTTTTTCCCAAATTCGCCGCCAAATTTCCGAAACCGTCTTTACGTGCCGCTCTTCAGTCGTCCGGATAAAATCCGTATTCGTGATTCCGAGGGTTTCCCACGTCGAACTCCAAATTGCCGCCAGACGATCGGCGTAACTCTTAACTTCCTCCCCGGCTTTTAGGGCTGCATCGACTGTTTTTTGGGAATTCTCATCCGTCCCGGCAAGAAAAAAAACGTTTTTTTGATCCGTTCGCGCGGTACGCGCCAAAACATCCGCAACAATAGTTGTATATGCGTGTCCAACATGAGGCCGATCGTTCACGTAATATATCGGCGTTGTGACATAAAACTTTTCCTGACCGGGCATCAAATAGAATCAGCGGCAGGCCTTCGTTTACTCGACCACTCAATCAGCACTTCATGGAAAACCGCCGCAGCCGGAACAGAAATCAGTATACCTAAAAATCCGGCGGTTTCGGCACCGATAAGCAATGCAATAATTACGATCACAGGGTGCAGTCCGACCGAACGCTTTGTAATAAGCGGGATAAGAAGATGCGA
>CAYZZK010000021.1:0-11337 GCA_964483045.1 uncultured Candidatus Saccharibacteria bacterium | reverse complement strand
CCGCTTTAGTGAGACGACGCGAATTACTCCCTCCTCTCTTAATCTTCAAAAGAGGGGTGGGATGCGTTAGGATGTAGAACGAAATAGAGAAAGAAGGCATATTTTGACTCTAAAAAAGTTATCCACAGCACTCGATATTTTTATATTGCAGAGGAAAGTAACACATGCTAAAATGAACATAGCAAAGGTCGAGTGAAAGTTAAACACTAAAACTAAAATGAGCGATATAAAAAAGGAAAAAATAATAAATGCAATAAAGGGGGGTATGCCAGTAAAAGAGGTCGCTTCTAAATTATTCATGACTGAGAAGCAGTTGAGGCTATTATTGAATAATTGGGGTTATGAGCCACCAAGAAAGAGAAGATATAGAAAGGTAGAGCTTCCTGAAAGAAATTCACTTATGTCCTTATATCAAAAATATCGGACTACCCAAAGGGTTGCCGATCATTTCGGAGTTGGTATAAATACTGTAAACAAATGGATGAGGTCGCTGAACATACCCACGAGGAAGATGAAACTCGGCAGGGAAGATAAAATAAAATTACTTGAGGGACACATTGATGTGTTGGATGTGCGTCTATAAAAATTCAAAAGCCAGAGCTTTCGCTCTGACCCTTGAAGAAAGAAATAGTGGAAGCCGGGTACCAACGTCAACCAGTCGACCGACCGCCTACGGCCCATAGGGGTTATTACTAGTATAACTCGTGTGGGCTAACCAGTAAATGTTTAATGTCGAATCATAAAAAACATGATTGGGCCAAAGTAAAACCCCCATCATGTCGATACAGGCAGAATCACAACTCGACGCTACGCGGAAAATAATCGCGGGAAAGTCGAGTGGGTGAGGGATAAGAAAAAGTAAATTATTCTTGTTCTGAAAATATAAAAACCACGTGACGACGTGGTTTTTATATTGAATCCATTTTTAATAGTCTTGACATCCGCTAGTTTTGGGTATATATTCAAAACATATGGTTCGGCTTGCTGAAATTTGCAAAATCGGCATGCTCACCATAAAAAGGTCGAAATTAATTTTTATAAAATCTTATGTATATGGAATATGGCGGAATGTGCGGGACTAGTTGCGCATATGAGCCCATCACGAAGGAAGAAAATCTGGCTCTTCTGGAACTTGCCGAGAAGCGGCTCGAAGCGAAACTCACATTTATACGGAAAATGAAAGAGTCGCTAAGAGAGGAAAAATCGGAGAAAACCGCAAAGGTAGGGAAGCAAGAATAATGGTTCGACGACGCTCACCATAAAAAGAAGGCCCATGGAGCAGTCCCTTTCTCTTTTGAAGGAGAAAGGGACTGGTTGGACCTTCTCGTATAATCTAACACAAGCGATTTCAATGAAACAATGAGCAGGCCCAAGTGTTGCTACAAAATAAGCTTTTGCCCAAAAGCGAAAAAATTCAGTCCTGAAGACACGTGCCGAACCACCGGAGTTGTTGAAATTGCCCCGGAAGAAGCCGAAGCGCTTCGCTTGAAGCATATACAAGGACTGGAGCAAACCGAAGCCGCGAAAAAAATGAAAGTTTCCCAGAGCACGTTCCAGAGAGTGCTCGCCGCGGCTCATAGAAAAGTTTCCGAGGCGCTCATCGGCGGTAAAATCATTTTGGTCGTAGGAAGCGCGCGGATTAAAAAGCCGATTAAAAAATAACAAACATATATTTTCAAAAATCATGAAAGCAGCACAGATAAAAAAGTACGGAGGTAAGGAGGTAGTCGAAGTAAACGAGGTGCCCGTTTCCGCCGTGGCTTCGGGAAGACTGGTCGTGGAAGTGCATGCGGCAGGGGTTAACCCAGCGGACTGGAAAATTCAAAAAGGATATTTTGCGAAAATGGCACCGCTCGAATTTCCGGCAACGCTGGGGATGGATTTTTCCGGCGTAGTGACGAAAGTCGGAGAGGGAGTTTCTCGATTCAAAGTAGGCGATGAAGTATTTGGGCAAGCCGGAGTTTTGAACGGCGGATCCGGGTCTTTCGCTGAATTTGCGCTTGCGGATATAAAAACAGTTACACCTAAGCCCAAAAAGATGAGCCACCTCGAATCGGCGGCACTGCCGCTCGTGGGAGTAAGCGCGCTCCAGGCGCTCACAGAGCACATAAATCTTAAAAAAGGACAAAAAATTCTTGTCCATGGCGGCGCGGGAGGCATCGGAACAATCGCGATCCAACTCGCCAAGCATCTGGGGGCATATGTAGCAACCACCGCGCGCGCGGAGGATGCGAGCTATGTGAAAGAACTTGGAGCAGATGAAGTCATCGATTACACGAAACAATCCTTCGAGAACATATTGAGCGGTTACGACGCAGTTTTCGATACCGTGGGCGGCGAAACGTATACAAAATCATTTAAGGTATTGAAAAAGGGAGGCGTGATAGTTTCAATGTTGGAAAAGGCAAATGCAGACTTAATGAAGCAATATGGAGTGACTGCAATTTCGCAATCCACGGACGTGAATAGCGAACGCCTCGCGAAGCTTGCCGAGCTTGCAAATCAAGAAGTCCTTAAAATAGAAATTGATAAAACATTTCCCTTAGATAGCGCCGGAGAAGCTCTCGAATATCTCGAGACGGGCCACACGAAAGGCAAGGTAGTTCTGAAAATTAAATAATTTACTCAAACTCTCCCAGAAGAATTCAAAAAGCGAATATTTATTACTAACATCATTTCGGGTATAATCAACTATGGTGTTAGTCCTAAACTTCGGGAGCCAATTTGCACATCTTATTGCGCGGAGAGTACGGGATCTCGGGGTAAAAGCCGAGATTTTGCGTTTTGATGCCCGCCCGGAGGAGATTAAAAGGTTTTCTCCATCAGGAATTATTTTGTCTGGCAGTCCAGCGTCAGTCTTGGAGAAGGGAAGCCCGCGTCCGCATCGGGAAATATTTTCTCTTGGCATTCCCGTGCTCGGAATTTGCTACGGAGAGCAGGTGATGGCGCACATGCTTGGCGGGAAAGTGCAAAAGGGAATGCGGCGAGAATTTGGAAAAGAAAATTTAGTGATTAACCCGTCGGCAAGTATATTTTTAGGACTCAAAAATAAAGAGACAGTGTGGTTTTCTCATGGTGATCAAGTTTCTCGTTTACCGAAAGGATTTGTGCGAATTGGTTCGACCGCAAGTTGCTCGAATGCGGCGATCGCGGACATGGCGCGGGCACTCTGGGGGATTCAATTCCATCCGGAAGTAACGCATACGGAGCACGGCAAAAAAATTATTTCAAATTTCCTTTTTAACGTTTGTGGAACGAAAAAGGATTGGAAGATTTCGTCGCTCGTGCCCGAGCTTATCAAATCCGTACGAGATCAAGTTGGCAATATGCACGTTGCGATCGGTATCTCTGGAGGCGTTGACTCACTCGTCGCCGCAACCGTGCTTCAAAAAGCGATAGGGAATCGTACCCATCCAATATTTGTTGATACGGGGCTCTTGCGGAAAGGCGAAGTGCAGAGTGTTCAAGCGGCGCTCAAGAAGCACGGATTTAAAAATTTACACACTGCTGACGCGAGAGAAGTTTTTCTCAAAAAACTGCGAGGAATGATTGACCCCGAGGAAAAAAGAAAAATTATCGGCCACACGTTTATAAGAGTTTTTGAAGACGTTTTACGGAAAGAACTCAAAAAATATCCGATAGAATTTCTTGCGCAAGGGACGATTTATCCCGATCGCATCGAGTCCGCCGAGCCAAACAAGGAGTCCTCTAAAATAAAAAGCCATCACAATCTCACGCTTCCCGCGAAGATGAATTTCAAAATCCTCGAGCCGCTCCGGGAACTATATAAAGACGAAGTGCGCGAGGTGGGAAAATTATTAGGATTACCCAAAGAACTTTTGTGGCGACATCCGTTTCCCGGCCCGGGGCTTGCGGTTCGAATTGTGGGCGATGTGACGGAAGAGCGTTTACGCATACTCCGCGAAGCGGACGCCATTTTTATTGAAGAACTCCGGCGTTCGCACGAGTATGAGGAGATTTGGCAAGCGTTTGGGGCACTCCTGCCGATCAAAACGGTTGGAGTAATGGGGGATGCCCGAACGTACGAATATATGATTGCGCTCCGAGCAGTTGATTCTATTGATGGCATGAGCGCAGATTGGCACAAAATGCCACAGGAACTTTTGGAAAAAATCTCGAACCGCATCGTGGGCGTTGTGCGCGGCGTAAATCGCGTGCTCTATGACATAACCCAAAAACCCCCGGCGACAATTGAGTATGAGTAGTCTTATTGAAGTTGTTCCCAGAAAAATTCAAAGAGCGAACGCAGGCTGTCTGCAACGCTTTTGCTTCGAATGATAATGCCGTGCTCATTTCCCTTAACGAGTGAAATGATTGAGATATTGTCGCCATAGATATCTATTTCGTTGTTGAACGCAATATTCTCAGGAATAAATTTTACCTGCCGAAGTTCTCGCTGATTACGTTCGGGTGTAAAGAATGAGACAGCGCTTTTCGTGCGCGGCATGATCCCGCTAGAAGGAATTTTAAGCTTGGTGCGTCGCGTCCAGTAATCGACAAGAAAATCTTTGTTGTACGCAACATCAAGCGAGTCGGCGGAAGCAAATGAAAGAATTTCCAGCGGATGCTGATTAAGCGTGTCCAAAAGTACATTTTTTATCCCCTCCATGCCTTCATAAAAGAGCACTTCCGGTTTCTGTGGCGTCATAGAATAAAGAGAACGGAAATCAGGCTTCAGGATATTTATTTTATCAATGAGCTGTTCTAGCTCTTTTTTCTTTTGGCCGAGTTTTTCCTGCACCACATCGATCTCTTCCGCTTGAAAGTAGCGGATACCACTTCCTTTTTTCGCGCGGATTTTTATAAGTCCCCGAGCAGAAAGGCGTTTCAACGCCTCATATGTGGTAACGCGATTCAGACCGGCGGATTTTGCAATAGTACTTGCCGATCCGGAACTAGCGCCGAGAGCGGCAAGATATACAGCGATCTCAACATTGTTTAATCCGAGTTCCGCGAGGAATTGTTTAATTTCCACCTTAAGATTCATATTTGTAGTTTACAATTTACAACAAAATAATTCAATCTTTGCCGGAATAAGCATTGAAAATAAAGAGTTAAACGACATATATTGGCTTTTAAGTGAAAAATTGTAAATCCAAATTTACAGTTGATATTTGTGTTAGTAATGTTTTGCCAGAACATTTAGATCGCATAAATAACTGAAAGGAAACACTATGAACGAAGAGAAAAGAAAGGAATTCATCGAAGGTTGGAATATGCTTTCGAGACCGGCAAACGATCCGGAATTTCTGGAAATGAGGAGAATTGTCGTTGATGCCTTCTTGCAGTTCCCAGAAGATATTCAATGGCAATTCATGGATCAGCCAGACGATCAATGTGCGGAAATTAAATTCTTCGCAGAGCAATGCGCGATTCATTCATCAATGGAAATCAGGGAAAAACTGCTCGGAATGAACTATATAATGTTTAACCTGAACGTTTTTTGGATTTTTAGAAATCTCCAAGAGGCGTGCGTTAAAGGGTTGCTAGCTCCACGCAAGAAACAATGAATATCCTCCCGCGCAGGTGGACAATCTGCGCGCTGTCTCTCGATGTGTGTCGGGACTGATGAGCTCGAAAGAGCGAAACAAGAGACAAACCTATATAATTACAAAATATGGCAGACAAGCAAACCAAAATTTGTGAAAGTTGTAAGTCGACTTTTACTGTCGAACCGGAAGATTTTGCGGCATACGAGCAGCTTGATTTACCAGCGCCGAACTTATGTCCATACTGCAGGTGGAAATATCTCCTTGCATTCTGGATCTTCGGCCGCTTTCGGATCACTGCATCAGCATTGAGCGGCAAACGCCTCATCACGGTTCTCCCCGGAAGCGTGCCCTTCCCGATTTATGAACGAGAGGAATTTGTTTCGGACGCGTGGGATCCGCTCACGTACGGCCGCTCCTATAATTCTTCGCGTCCGTTTATAGATCAACTATGCGAACTCCAGGCCGCAGTTCCGCATCCCCATCAAACCGGAATAAAAAATGTGAATTGCGATTGGACAGATGATTGGTGGGAATCGCGCGAATGTTATCTTAGTCGTTCAGGATATAGAAACGAAAATTTGAGCTACGCATATCGCGTGACGGGCTCGAAAAATTCGATCGATATCACGTATTGTTTTGATACAGAACGCTCCTACGATTGCTTGTATTGCTTCAATGGATATGGCCTCAAATATTCATTCAACTGCCGAAACTGCATTGATAGTAGTTTTCTCTATGATTGTCGGAATTGCACGAATTGCTTTATGTCGTGGAATTTGCGGAATAAACAGTACCATATTTTGAACAAATCGTATTCGAAGGAGGCTTATTTCGAAAAACTGAAATCGTTTGATCTCCGATCGGCCGCTACGATCGATCAGCTCAAAAAAGAGTTTTGGGATCATCTTAGAAGCGATGCGGTGCACCGCGCCACCTACAATCTGCAAATCGCAAATTCAAGCGGCAATTTTCTTGCCGAAGATAAAAACTGCGCGTTCTGTATATTTGTCGAAAAATCAGAAAATTGTCGATATTGCGTCCGTGGTTTTATGGCTAAGGATTGCATTGACCAGGTAGCCGCGATTTCAGAGAAATGTGGCTTGGGCGCGCTCGACCAATGGGGATACGAGAACATCTGCAATTTGTATACAGCGTATTGCCGTTTCAGCGCGTATCTCGATAGCTGCGAGGAATGCGAATATTGCTTTGGCTGCGTCGGACTCCGGAAGAAAAAATTCTGCATATTGAATAAGCAGTATACGAAAGCAGAATATGAAGAACTGCTCTCAAAAATTAAAAACAATATGAAGCAAAGCGGAGAATGGGGAAAGTTTTTCCCGCTTTCGGCGGCGTACGCCGGATACAACAATTCGCTGGCTCAAACCATGTTTCCGATGAAAAAAGAAGAGGCGATTAAGTTCGGGGCAAAATGGGAAGAAGCGACAGTTGCTCAGCATGAGGGATTAAACGGTAATGCTTTGCCGGATCGCATAGAGGACGTAGATGACGACATAATCAAACAACGAATCATCTGTCCAGAAACGAATTTAAGCTATAACATCGCTCCTCACGAACTCGCCTTTTACCGGGAGTACGGCATTCCGCTTCCGCGCCGTCATTTTGACTGGCGAACTTTTAATCGCTTCTGGCCTATGACGCAGATGATGATGCCGCAGCGGGGCATTTGTTTATATTGTAAGAAAGAAATTGAGCACTATTACAGTCCAAAACTCGGATTTCGGAAAATTGCCTGCGTCGAATGTTACCAAAAAGAAATTGCATAACGCACTAGTAATGCTATGCCATCGCTCGAACTAAGCCCCGCAAAATAAGGGTTTTCAGCACTTATCCACAGCTATGCCTTGACGGGATATATAGCGGGTATATATTTAATGGGCAATTGACCTTCGGGAAGATTGCAAACAAAAAAAGGCCCATTGCGTAAGCGATGGTCTTTTTCTTTTTTATACTGACATTCGGGGAATTTCATAAAGAGGAACGTAAAAAAATCTCTCAATCTTTTATGTAAAGTCGTACGTGATTTTCCTTAGCAACAGGTTTCCATCCCGGAAAATTATACATATTCGAAGCTACTTTTGTCCCAGGACGGAGCTCTCGTACGAGTTTTTTCTCAAGGCGAGGCATGATGCGCGGAATACCGTAAACCGAAAGCGCGTCGAAATCCGAAAAATCTGCTCTCCAAAAGCTGCGCCAATGGACGAACGCTCGTTTTTCAAATCCTACGCGGCGTATCCTGCGCCGAGAAAGGAAAACCAGTAGTGGGTTGATTTCGTACCCGTGTGCCTCGCAGCCCTTCTCGGCCAAAGCGAGCAGAATGTTTCCGGCTCCGGAGCCGAGATCTGCACATTTTATTCCCGGCTTAATATCGAGAAAACGAAGCATCGCAGCTATTCCCTCCTGCTTTGTATTAAAGTAAGGAGCACCAAAGAGGACGGGACGAGCGAGCAGGTAGAAAAGTGCGCTTCCTAGAGCGATAAGCGCGATAGCCAAAAAAAGCATAAAGGTATTATATAGTTTCTCGCGAAAATTGCTCCGATCGTCCCAGGAGTATGATAAAAATTTTATTGCGTCGCAAATCCTGACAAAAAGGACAGTTTTTTAAACCGTAAGCCGGTTTTTCCGCAATTCAGAGTTTATCCACAGAGCCCTCTTGACAAGTTTTTTATATGAAGTACGATAATCTGGCAATCGAGCAGATTGCACCAACCAAGTGAGGCCTCGCTCTAGCGAAGGCCTCTTTTATTTGCCAGTATTTGCCAGCCAATTGCCAAATTTTGCCTGCCAATTTGCCGCTTAAGTCTTTACTGGGATCTTTTCCCATTTCTGTCTAGCTCGAAAGAAAGGGAAATCCATTCGTTTGCCTTACTGTGGATGCATCTGCTGGTCGACAGATGCATATGTTGAATGAATAAAAATAAATTTGATCTAACCTTCATGGACTTATATTCGCGTAAAAGCGTGGGCGCCAAAAGCAACAGCAATTATGCGGCGGTCAAAGAAGAAGAAATGGTCAAATCAGTTGCTCGAGGAGCGAGATTTATGGACAAAATGCACGAGAGACTAGACCCCATAGCCAAAAAAGAAATCCTCGGGCACATTTTAGAGAATATATTGGGGTCTAAAGAAAGATAGAGAGTTACCAGGGGTAAGTATATCGGAGCGTTAGCTATGGCGAAGGCCTCCCGCGGGAGGCCTTCGCCATATGCAGATGGTTCTAAAATCCACTCCATTTTTGACCTTCGTACTTTTCCGGCGATTGATTTTTTCTACCTTCTGGGGTAAAAATCCTTATATAGCATATAGCAATGGATCTCCGCCAGCCCGATAGTCAGCAACATTCCAGGCACACGGGAGCGCTTCTGGTCTCTTTATTCTGTTTCGTTTTTGTGATAGTCGGTGGAGCATTTTGGGGAGGAAACGCCACGACGTGTTTTCAGTTCATAGGATGCAACGCCGGATTTTTCGGTTATGATGCCATTGAACATTTATTCTCGGGTATTTTAGAGGCGGTATTCATCGTGTGGCTCGGCAGACGTTATTCGAAATTCGATTTTTACCACAAAAAAGATTTTTTTAAAAACGTAGTCGTTATTTTTTCGATTGTCGTATTGATCGGCTTCGGCTGGGAGGTGCTGGAGTTCGGCCATGACCATATGCTGAACCGTGCGTTCACGTTTAACGCAATAGGATTGCTCCGGCCCAGCATGGCCCAGCCGAGCAATAGCGATACCATGGGCGATCTGACGTTTGATCTCCTGGGCGGCCTGCTCGGGGTAGCTACACTAAAAATTCTCGATAGGGATTCTCTCTAGGATTCAGGGCTGGTGTGCAGGTATGGCCGCAAAATAAAATCCCGCCGGATAAGGCGGGATGAATGGATAAGTGAATGGCTATTCGTATTATTTTTTGTTGCCGAAAGCATTAGTGCTCGCGGTTTTGGCCGGTGCCGGTTTGGGCGCGCGGGTTTTCGGCTTGGGCAGATATTTATTGACGTCTGTTTTATCAGTTATTTCCGCCGGCCATCCTTTGGTTTCAATGAGCTTCGCGTTCTGCTTGGCCCGCTCGTTGTATTCAGTCCGGAATTCTTTCTCGGCCTTATTGACGAGGCCAAGCTTGATCTTCAGCTCTTTCCGCTCCTTGTCGGTGCGCGCCAATAGGCGGAGCTGGTTCTCGAACCACGGCGTTGGATCCTTCGGCTCGTCTTGCTTTTGAACCGGTTGAGCTGGTTCCACATGAGCCGGGCTTGCGGGTGCTTGCGGGGTCGTATCTTTTGCCGGCGCTTTTTGGTCTGCGGCGGTGGCGGTGAGAGTAATCGCGAAGAGAACGGCAGTCGGTAGTAGTTTCGGCGTTTTCAAGTTTTTCCTTTCTTTGTGTTTTTTCGCTATGCGGCGTTTTCCATAGGGACAACGTCACAGGATATTACATTACTTGGATTCTTACTCGCGTCAAGCGCAAGTAAGTTTCTATCCGGTTACCCCGAAAGAGTTTGTTTCTGCGGAAGGGTTGTGCCAAAAATACCCGGCCCCATTTCTGTGCATATCTGCTCTTGCTTCCCAATGGCGGAGAGCTAAAATACGCATAGCACGAACGGAAAGGAGCATATGGAAAAGCCAAAACTCTCGCTCTCGGAGCACAACGCGATGGTGATTAACGAGGCGCTATTAAGCGATCTCAACAAATGGGGGACGGGGGAAGAGCTACGCCGGGAACCTGATCCCAATAAGCTCGGTGACCTTAATGCGTTGATAGCGCATTTCAACGCCTCTGGTGGCATTGAGTTCATCGACAGAAACCACGAAATCGTCGCCTGAACGCCCTCTCGAAAGAGCACGCGGGCCGGGGAGAAATTCTCCGCCCGCTTTTGATTTTGAGCGAATGGCGAAAGTGTCGCCACTTTCGTGGAGATGCTGGAGTGCCGATATCTATTTTTTAATTAATTATATTTTCTGCGAGTTTTTTACCTTCTTTAGTTCTGCGAGGTATAATAAACCCTATGTCAAACGGAAAAAAAATGTGCCCGGATTGCGGGCCGGCGACAGTGATACATTCCGTGGAATGGTTTTCCGCGCTTTTAGACTCCGTGTTGTCGCCGGTTTTCGGCGTGTTTGACCATATATGGAGAAAGATCGGCGGATTTTTCCACCGGTTGCCGCTTGATCGGCTTGCGCTGCCGATTCTAAAAGCATCTGCTGTGCTTGGCCTGGGAACGTTCCACGAATCCCTGGATGATAAGGATAATTTGCGTACGAAGGCAATGTGGGAGTCCGCGGAAAAGCGCGGGATTTCCGTATTTCAATTCCGCTTTTTCGGGAACCCGGACACGTCGGTCTGTATCGCGCGGTACAAAGGGAATATGAGAGTCTTCGACGGCTTGCCACGGGTTGAACGCCTCCCCTCGGAATCCCTTAAATGGATGGACAACAAAGGAATAATGAAAAGAAAATTTCTGGCATCCGAAGTGCCTGTCGCGCGGGGAGGCGTATGTTTTTCTCTCTCGCGGGCGCTCGAGATTTTTCGAAGCATAGAGAAGCCCGTTATCGTGAAGCCCCACATCGGCTCGCGAAGCAGGCATACGGCGGTGCACATTAGCGATGAAAAAAGTTTTGTGGAGGCGTTCCGAAAAGCCAAACAGCTTTCGCCGTGGATTATCGTGGAAGAAGAGTTGGAAGGAATGGTTTTTCGGGCAAGCGTCGTCGGAGGAAAACTCATCGGGGTCATCCGTCGGGAGCCGCCGCACGTCTTCGGCGACGGGGTCTCTGCGGTGCGGGCGCTTGTAGAAAAAGACAATCAAAATCCCTTGAGG
>CAYZZK010000020.1:0-11340 GCA_964483045.1 uncultured Candidatus Saccharibacteria bacterium | reverse complement strand
TGTCCTACCATTAGACGATCCCCCAATTCACAACCTGCATTGTGTATGATATCCTATACAGATCAAATGAAAAAGGCCAATAAAAGTATTTTGGTAATTGTTTTAGCGATCATGTTCGCGGTCAGTCTTACCGGACTTGGAAGCTTTTTAAGCGGGAAAAACGCTTCTTCCAAAACCACGAGAGAGCTTGCGACGAGCTGCACGCTCGATATGTACACCCAGTTTCATATTCATCCGCATCTGACCATCCGCATAGATGGAGTTCAGCAAACGATACCTACAAACACCGGGATTACGCTTGCCTGTATGCATCCGCTGCATACGCACGATGAGTCGGGAACCATCCACGTCGAGTCGCCGGAGCAGCGAGATTTTACGCTGGGCGATTTTTTTGCCGTGTGGGGACAAACATTCAATCGCGATCAAATTCTTGACCACAAAGCCGACGCGAATCATGAAATCGTAATGACGGTAGACGGCCAGCCAAGCACTGAATTCGAAAATTTAGTGTTAAAGGATCAGCAACAGATAGTGATTGAATACAAAACAATAGGATCAGCGACAAGCACCAAGCAACAGTAGAGACAGGGGAAACCAAGGGACTAATAACTATAAAACCTGCGGTTTTTTACCTTCCATTTGAATTGTTTTAAGACGTAGTTTTTCACCTACAATTTCCGCTTCGAGGAGTTTCATCCGTTTTCCATCTTTCGTTGTCCAAACGCCCGGCTCCGGATTTAACGCGCGGATTTTGCGGTCTATGTTGAGAGCGAGTTCGGGATTTTCGCCCGAAAGCGCCTTACTTAGCTCTTCCGGATCGATGCGCGCCTCTTCGGAAGTAAACTTTTTTGTATATGTCGCCCTTGCTTCATCCTGTTTTTGCGGCGTTATATTCCCGGCAAGGAACTTCGGGAGCATTTCAACGAGCAAATTTCCAGCGAGCTCTGTGAGTTCTTTCTGTAATTCGAGATAATTGAGATTTAAAATTTGAGGTCCGCCCGGCCGAATGCCCGTTCGGACGAGTTCAAGATTTGAGGCGGCCAGAATCGGCCCATGATCCACCTTTTCGTCCATAAGGTACAACGTTACACCCGTTATTGCCTCGCCGGAAAGTATGACGGACTGGATTGGAGTTGCCCCGCGATACTTGGGAAGCAGGGAAGGATGAACACCGATTACACCCAACCTGGGCAGTTTGAGGATGCTCCCAGGAATTATTTTCGCGTATGCGACCACAACAAAAAAGTCGAACGAATCAGAAATTTTGAGCAATGAATCCAGGAAAGATTGATCCAGTTTTTCCGGCTGCAAAATCTTGATTCTATTCTTGTCCCCTGACTCATGATCCACGACCCATCGCTTCACCGCCGGGGGAGTGATTATTTTTTTTCTTCCGGCCGGTTTGTCCGGGTTGCACACGACGGCCGCAGGCGAGAAACCGGCCGCAACGAGCTTGTCTAAAACGGCAGCCGCGAATTCTGGAGTCCCGAAAAATATATATTTCATGGAGTATTTTGTAGTGGCGGTAGACTACTGCTCGTTGCCCCGGCGCTTTTCACTCCGCGGCGGCGGTTTTCTTTTGCAGTCGGTCGGAGACGGGTATCGTATAGAGTTCCCTTGCTTTACCCGTAAATACTATTCCGTTCAGGTGGTCAACTTCGTGCTGGAAAACGTGCGCGAGAAGCCCCCACGCTTTTATTTTTAGGGGTTTTCCGTTTTTATCGTATCCCGAGAGGACCACGCGCGCAAAACGCTCGACCGTCCCATATGTGCCGGGCACGCTCAAGCACCCTTCTTCAAGTAAAAGCTTCTCGCCGGCGGATTTTTCGAGGCGAGGGTTGAAAACCGCGTAGAATTTCATTTCTCCTTGCGCATTCGGCACCTCGGCAACGAATATCCTTAGATTTAGGCCGATTTGATTTGCGGAAAGGCCGATGCCCTTCGCCGCCCGCATCGCTTTTCGCATCGTAATCAAAAGATCGCTGATTTCTTTTTTCTTGAACTTCTTAAAATCGAATTCGGCGGTTTTTGTTTTTAAAAACTTTTCGTCTTTTTTGTTTTGGGTTGTAATGATAATACTATTCATGTTTTTTTGCTTTCTTATTTGAACCGTGAATACCGGACATAAAATATGCCCCCCGGTTCTTTATGTTTTTCCTTTCGGCCACTTCTTTGGCTTGCCGGAGAAGAGTTTCTCCGTCGCGCTGTTTCGCAAGTTTTATATACAGAGAGGTGTGGCCGTCGTCTTCGAGTATTTTGGCGATTTCCAAGCCGATGAGCTGATATTTCCTGTAGATTTTAGATTCTGCTGCGCGTTTTCCAATCTCTCGCATATATTTCCCGCTGTAGGTGTCTTGAGGCGCCATTATGCATATTCTATCGGATTGTTCTCTCCCGCTCAAGATGGAAGGATCGGACAGCTTTAAATCGAGATACTTGCGCGGCTGCCAGAGAATTTGGTAAACTGAAAACAATGGTGGGGAAAAGAATCATCGCGGGGCTGTTCGCCCTCATAGTCGTAGCCGCGCTTTTGGGAAGCGGTTTTTTATTCGGATTTAATCTCGGCACACAAGTTCCGAAACAGATCGTTGTTCAGGGGGTGGGAAACCTTGAATCAAGTAAGCCGGGAACCGTTGATTTCGGCACGTTCTGGCAAACATGGAAGCTGATTGATGATGAATATCTTCGGAGCGAGAGCGTAGGCCCGCAGCAGCGCGTGTACGGCGCTATCCAGGGGCTCGTCGGCTCCCTGAAAGATCCGTATTCGGAGTTTTTTCCTCCCGAAGAGAACAAGAAGTTCCAAGAAGACATTCAGGGAAATTTCGGGGGAATTGGCGCGGAGCTGGGCATCAAAAAAGACGTGCTTGTCATTGTTTCTCCCCTTAAGAATACTCCGGCAAGCAACGCCGGGCTTCTTCCTGGGGACGAAATCCTAAAAGTTAATTCGACCTCGACCGACGGGATGGCTATCGAAGAGGCGGTCGGGCTCATACGCGGCCCCATAGGCACTCCCGTGACGCTTACTATTTTTAGAGAAACGTGGGAAAAGCCGAAGGAATTCAAGCTCGTTCGGGCCAATATTTCAATTCCGACTCTCGAGACGAAAATCGTGGGCGGCGATATCGTGGATATTCATCTCCAGAGCTTCAATGCAAACGCGAACACGCTTTTTTACCAAGACGTGGTCAAATCTCTTTCCGGCGGAGCGAAGGGCATGGTGTTGGATTTGCGGAACGATCCCGGCGGATACCTTGAAGTGGCCGTCGATCTGGCGGGATGGTTTGTTCCCAAGGGATCCATAGTCGTGAGCGAAAAGGGACGGGGAGACAAGACGGTGGAAGAATTCCGGGCGAATGGCAACGGCGCACTCGCTAACTTTCCGGTGGTCGTTCTTATGAACGGGGGATCCGCTTCGGCCTCCGAGATTCTGGCCGGGGCGCTGCGCGATATCCGGAAGACAAAACTGATCGGAGAAACGAGCTTCGGCAAGGGAACCGTCCAACAGCTTGAGTCGTTGCCCGACGGCTCATCGGTGAAGCTTACCGTCGCGCATTGGGTTTTGCCCGGCGGCGGAATTTTGGACAAAGGCGGGCTGAAACCCGACGTTGAAGTTAAAATGACCGACGAGGACATAAAAAACTCGAAAGATCCGCAACTCGATGCCGCCGTAAAAGTGCTGCGGGCGGAAATGGCCAAATAAGGCGGATGAACTCACGTTCTTTTCACCTCTCTGCGAGTACCATTACATTAAATACCCGATCTCGCAATGTATTTTTGGGAACGGCTGGATTCATAAAACCATTAACCAGTTAGCAGATGAAAGTAATTTTATCGCAAGATATCAAGAGCGTCGGGAATAAGAACGATGTCAAAGAAGTCTCGGACGGCTACGCGCGGAATTTTCTTTTCCCAAACAATCTCGCGAAAGCGGCGACGCCTGCAAATCTGAAACAGCTTGAGCGACTGAAGGCGCATGCTACCGAAGAAGAAGCGGAACTCAAAAAACATCTTGATGAACTGGCGCGGAAGATAAAAGGGATATCCCTCCAATTCACACTTAAAACCGATGGCGCCGGATCGGTTTTTGGCTCGGTAACGAAAGAAATGATCCTTAAGTCGCTTCGGGAGAACCATATCGTGACCAAAGAACGCGTTGACGTAACCCTCACTCATCCGCTTAAAACTTTTGGAGAACATAAAATCCCCGTCGATTTGAAGAAGGGGATTGCGACAGAACTAAAAATCATTTTAAAGCCGGCAGAGTAGGGATTATCAGGCGGGCTCCACGGCCACCATGGTGGCCTTCCGCCTTGATCCATCAAATCTAATCTTGCTTTTCACGCCGAATTTCACTACGCCATTTTTTGCTGCATAGAGCGTGTCATCGCCGCCGATCAGCACGTTCCTCCCTGCAACGTATTTGCTGCCGCGCTGGCGGATGATAATCTGACCGATCGCGACACTCCCGCCATCCTGAATTTTAACGCCAAGGCGTTTTGCCCGCGAGTCTCTGCCTAATTTAGTTGAGCCGAGGGCTTTGGTATGTGCCATTTTTGTTCAAATTTTTGAGCAATCTCGCCGAAACTTCTAGCGAGGGCTGCCATTAGTGGTCCATTCAATCTATGATATAATTCTTTCAATGTCAACGCCTGCCAAGCTTATTGTGGATATCGAGACCGTCGGGGAAGATTTTAACGGGCTGGACGCATCGACCCAAGATGTCTTAACTCGATGGATCAAAAAAGAATCAGGAGATGAAGATGAGTTCCAGACTGCTCTCGAGGAACTCAAGAACGGACTCGGTTTTTCTCCGCTTACCGGCGAAATCGCTGCAATCGGCGTGCTCGACTATCACAAAAACGAGGGAGTGGTTTATTTTCAGGCGCCCGGGCAAAAGATTCAGGAATCCGCGGAAGAGGGGATAACATTTAAGCAGATGCCGGAAAAGGAAATGCTTGAGAAGTTTTGGGCCGGGGCGCAAAAATATCAGCACTTCATAACGTTTAATGGCAGATGTTTTGACGTGCCGTTTTTAATGATCCGTTCCGCCGTTCACGGCATACGACCTACGAAAGATTTATTGCGCGGACGATATATTTATCAACACAACCCGGACGCCATCCATATTGATCTTTTGGATCAGCTTACGTTTTACGGCGCGGTTCGGAGGCGGGGCGGACTGCATCTCTGGAGCCGGGCGTTTGGCATCGAGAGCCCGAAGTCGGGAGGAATTACCGGCGATGACGTGGGCAGGTTGTTCAAAGAAAAAAAGTTTCTGGACATCGCAAAGTATAACGTAGGAGATTTGCGGGCGACAAAAGCACTCTATGAAAAATGGCAGAGTTACTTAAATTTTTAACTTACTGATGCTGCAACTAACCAGCGACTGCAACCGATGACGGAAAAAATCGAGCAAATTAAAACCTGGCTGCTTCGGTATAGAAAGGAAATACTCTTTACAGCAATTATTTTCCTCGTCGCGGCATTGAGCTTTGGGCTAGGATATCTCGCGAACCGCGAATTAAGCCATGCCCCGATTATTATCGAGAAGAGCTCGACGTAGAGATCCGTGCCAGTAAATATTCTCCCTGCAATCAATTGGCATCGACCTTCACCATAAATCTGGTCGTAACTATTTTCCCGGCGTGCTTGAACTCGCCGAAAATTTGATACAGGCCTTCGCGCGGAAATGTAACTCGCGCTTGAATCCTGGGCCCGAACTTATCCGGGACAAAATGGTTGTGGAAATTTACATAGTTCTGGAATAATCCCTGGATTGCGGCTGATCCCGGAATATATGCGCCGCCATGGCCGTGAATGAATCCCTGGAGATTCTGGTCGATGATGCCGAGATGCATCGCAGCGGAGAGGTACGGAGCCATATCCGTTACCGGCTTCCCATCCTTTAGTACGGTATATGTTAAGTTCGTGAGCTGTCCCGCTCGGATATGTTCAGGCGCGCTAAACAGTACCTCATACCCGTCGAAAATCCGGTCACGCGATAAATCTTCCTTCTGTTTTTCCATCTGCGGCTCGCCCGCTACTTCGACGAAAAATTGCTGAATAAATTGTTGCGCGCGGATATAATAATTTACGGCAATTGTATAGCGCCCGGCTTTTGGAAACGTATATCGAAGGGGGAATTGAGCGCTTTTGAGCATTTCTGGCGTTATCGGCCCAAAATTTTCCGCATGGATGTGCGCAAATGTTTTTAAATCCTCTCCGATAATGATGACGTGCATGATGCGGTCGTGCTCGATGGTAAGCTCGCTCGCGGGTCCCGTTTTCCGTCCGTTCTCCAAATTGTATAAAGAGATAGCGAGGCGTATCTCTTTTCCGGCCACCGGCTTTTCGGGATCTATCCGAAGTTCGGCCGCGGTTTCGGAGGGTCGAAGGAAATATTCATATTCGCGTGCGTCGGCAAAATGGTTCAAGCCGACATTTAATGTGCATCCCGTTACAGTATCGGACGAAAGCGCGACTCCATTTCTCATCGGCACCGATTGTAGCCAAAAGTTTCCGTCTCTTTCGCATTTTTTTTGGAAATCGGAGATCACGAAATTAGTATATGAAAACCAAACTATGCCGAGCGCACATGCAAATCCTGCGATAATTGCAGGAATGCCCGCGAATGGGCGCAGAGTTGCGGAGATATCGCTTGTGTTCTCGTCTACATTCCCCGTGCGCACGCGCTTGTTAAGTCCGCTGCTGTACCTATACATTAAAAGAGAAAAGGCCACAATAAGTATGCAGTTTACGAGTAATATTCCTTCAAATGTGCCGACTGTCCGCTCGTCGGGATTTACGCGCGTCCCATCGATGTCTTCGGGATACCTAAAAGAAAATGAGGCGATGGCATCGTACTTTGCGGACTGTTGGGCGGTTACCCCGACTCGCCATACGCCGGCAGGGGAAAGCATGTTGCCTCGAAATACATACCCGCCATCGAAACGCTTTTCAACAGATGCCACAAGCGGCCCGATGTTTTTTTCCTCATTCGTAAGCGTCACAATCAGATTCGAAAGGGAATGCTCCGATTTACCGTCCGCGCCCGCGACGGTTACCAGAAATTCTTTTGATTCATACGGATGCACGGCAAGTGTAATATGCTCTCCCTGGTTTACCGAATTTTTTTCAAAACGAAATTGATCCGAGGCATACGGCGGCGTTGTGATGATAAGATAGCTTGTCACTAGGAGCACTGTCATGCCGATGCACATCTCAAGCGAAAGGGAATAGGGATACCAGGAAACAATTCTCCGCCCGGCCGCGGTGTTGCTTCTCGCGCGGCATACATATGTGTCTGCAACGAACTGATGGTACAAACGGATAAGCAGCCAAACGCCCGAAAATATGAAAAGTAACATGAAACGCGAACCCCACTCCGTCGTGAAAAGATTCGCCGGCTCTTTGAGATCGAGCCAGACGATGTAGGCGCCGGTAACGCCTATGATGACAAAAGCGACGCTTAAAATTTTGGAAAGCTGCGTGAAAGCGAATCCCTTGATAGTAGACAGTTTCGCTCTCGAAAGAAAGGGCATAAAGAGAACGAGAAAGGCGATTGGGGCACCAACCCAGAATTCCTTGAAGAATAAATGCACGGCATGGATGAATATCGCGAGCGTAGGGTGAAAATGCGCTGCTGCGGCATGGCTCACCCGGGTACGATCCAGCAATATAAGAATGATGAGAGCAAAAAGAACGGCGACTCCCTTCGATTTCCGGCTTTCATTGAAAATCGCTTTTTTTGCGATTAGAAATGCCGCTGCGAAGAGAAAGGCCAGAACGACGCGATAACATGCGTATGCGCCGCTTGTCGTCTGAATGAAAACGCGAAACGTGGCCGGGAAATCCGCATTTTGCAGCTGTTCGAGGTCGAGGGTCTTCAAAATCAGATACGATGCCACGCCGATAAAAATCAGAATTATCCCGGAGTAGATAAGCAGGGCAAATCTCTTTTCGAACGCGGCGGAAAAGCCAGCCGTTTCAGCTCCGAATTTCTTTTTGAGCCGCTTCCAGAGAAAAACGAGAGACATGAGGGCGGCGATTACCAATGCCTGCCCAAGCAGCTCTATCCAGATCGTGATCGCTTCGGGGATCGAGGTAAGATGCTGAACTTGAATTTGCCCTGCGGTGCCTCCCTGCGCCACGGTTTCCTTACCGACTGAAAATGAAAATGCGCCCTTCGTAAAATGGCCGTCGTCCGCGGAAACGACTTCCCAGGAAACGGTATACGTTCCCTCGCCTCGATCCGTTATTCCCGTGCTGTATAAACGCTGATCCTGCGGGTCCGTCCTCGGAATGCCATTGCCGGCATCCTGACCGTCGGGGCCGAAGATTGTTATGTTGCTTACGCTGGGCTCAATGCGTTCACTAAATTGGATTCGGACTGCTTTCGGAGTCGAACTGCTAAGCGATGAAGCCTCCGGTTCATAATCGATTGGCGTTGCGTGCGCCGAAGCATTATGAAAATAAAGCATACCGAAGCAGAGGACGAATGATAAGGCGATTATCCGCGGCGTTCTCATGTGTATGGAGGATACTTTATCGCCACCCGTGTTTCCGAAAACGCGAGGAGATGACGAGGCCAATAATTATTCCGACCGCCGCGCCGAACAGCCCGCTGAATATAAATCCTCGGGTGTTTCCAGTGCTCCCCGTATCCGCCTGAATCGAAACACCCCCGATGACCAGATCGAAAGTGGCATCGGCGAGGGATTTGTCTCCTTCATAAAAGGTGGTTTGAAGTTTATACGAGCCGTTTTCTGGGAAGGTGAAGGTGAGAAAGGTGGGGCCGGAAGCCGAAATTACGAGATCGCTATCGAGCAATGGTTTGCCGGCCAGGGTGATCAAAACATTGACGTCGCTGAAATGCAGCGGGTCGCGCGACCCCTGCTGCAAGAGATTAAAATCAAAACGCATCGGAGTTCCGGCCTGGGGCTGAAACTCTTGGTCAGTGCCGATGTCGACTATGTACGTGCCAGCGTTTTTTTCAAGCCGCTGCCCGCCCAAACCGTTCGCATGGACGGCTGCGACAGCCAAAATCGACGCAGCCAAAATACAGAAGCAAATGAAATATTTTCTAATTGAACTCATGGTTTATTATTGCTAACTATAGCCGAAGAGCCACCCCACCGCAATTTTGGGGTACGGTGGGATGGCGATACGTCTAAAACTTTTATGAGTTTAACTTCTTGAATTCCTGACTCTCGCCATCGAGATTCCGCTCACGATCAACCCAAGTGCGCCAAGAACGATGCCGGCGATTCCCAGCGTATTCGAACTTCCCGCGCGATCCGTAACTGCCGCATTCGCTTGCTGAAGTTCATAATTCGATGCGGCCGTTTCCGGAAAGCCGTAATCGGATTTCGCTTCCGCGCAGCCGAAAACGCCGCTCTTCAGCGTTTGCGTTACCTTGTCGGAGATTTTAATTGCCGCGGTATCATCGGGAGTTTGAGCGTTCCCTGCCGGGCTGCACGTAAACGAAAGATCAATAGGAACATTGCTTAGCGTGCCGAATAAGCGATAGGTAAAGGTGGTTGGAACCGTGGGGAAGAACGTAGTTGTATACCCCCCCGGCTTGCCGTATGCGGGCGCTAAGTCAAAAACTTTTTTTTGCCCTCCGGCGCTCATTTCCACCTTGAGCGTTTTATCCAGTCCGCTGACCGGCGCGGCGGCGGCTGGAGGCCCGTCCATATCGCCGTCAGGGCCCATAGTGGGCATGCCGCCCCCTTGCGTAACAGTGAGATCGAGCCCGGATTTATCGTCCACAATGAGCGGCTCGTTTAAAGAACCGACGACAAAATTGTATGTTTTTCCGTTTATGAGATAGGTATAATGCGCGTGCGCTGACGCCAAATTCGCCGCTGCAAGCATGCACAATCCTATCGCACTTACGGAAATGGAAGTAATAATTTTTTTCATGGCATTTTGATGACTCAATTTTAAGCGCTAAGCAGCGCTACAACGAAGAAACCAGAACTTTTGGAAATCAAAACAGTTTTGGATTAAGTAGCCCACGCATCAAGTGATGAAATAAAACGGCTCGCGTACGCGTTGTGTGAAAATCGAGCTGACGCGATTCTTCGAATTGCCGGCTGCTTTTCATGGGGCGATATACGGGACAGCAAAGGAGCGCTTCCAAAAACGTTTTCATATATTGAATCAAGACAATTACTATTGCAGCGATGAACCATTTTTTATTATCTCCATGAAAAACCGCCTGCATTTTTTCTCCCATGGGCTTCGGGTGATGATGGTCGAAAACGATGGTATGCAATCCAATGGTGAGGAGCAGGAATGCCGCGGTAAAAAGCAGTATTCTTTTTCCCAAAAAGAAGTTTGTCGAGAGCATAAAGTTACTACTCAGTCTTAACAAGCTCTTTCACTCGAATCGTTCCCGTCATATCGAAATGGCCGCGCGTTACGCCATTCACTTCGCCCTCGCCGCAGGGAATGTTGCAATAAAAGGGGAACTCTCCTGCCTGCGTCGCCACAAAATCAAATTTCACCGTGCCTTTTGCGCGTAAAAGGCGGGAGATGTTGAACGCATCGATCGCGATACCGTGTTCTCGATTATCCTCATTCAACACGGTAACCATCACTTCGTCTCCGCGATTTACCTCGATCACGTCGGGGGTGAAAGCCCAAGTGCCTGCTTTAACTGTGATGGTAACCTCGCGAACGGGGTTTGCCTGCGAAGAAGTCGCCATTGAACTTTGCGTATTCTGAAAGGGGATCGCTTCGTGTGGCGACGAAACGGACTGCCGATTAGAATTCAAAGAAAATAACAAAATCCCCCCGGCAACTGCAACGGCAAGCACGGTAATAAGCAGAAAATATTTATTCATAGTTTATTTTTTTAATTTATTCGGCAGCGCCTGGTTTTTCAGCTCGCGCCCTATTGCTCGCCATGATTAAAAGGGCGATGAGTCCGCCAAGCAGGCCCAGATCCCGGAAGGTGATCAAATCAATGCCGGCTTTTCCCAAAAACACTATTCCCGCCATTTCGAGAGTTGCGAGTAGCGCGACATACTTGACGAGAATGGGCTTCAAGAACCACGCCAGAAATACCAGCGCGAAAATAAGTTCTCCGATTGCCTGGAGCCGAAGGTACGCTTCGATAGGCATGAAGTTTTGCACGAGTTGGGTAAACCACGAGGGAACTGCCCATGTCCAGGCATCCGGATGCTGGAATATGCTTGCGCCTGAATATAAATACATTGCCGCAAAACCGATGCGTAATGCCCATTCCGCAGAAACTTTAGATAAGAATTTCACGATAATCTATTTTTCAGAAGCGCCTTAACTTTTTTAAAAGTTTATTTTTTATCGATCCGG
>CAYZZK010000019.1:0-11387 GCA_964483045.1 uncultured Candidatus Saccharibacteria bacterium | reverse complement strand
TGCAGGATATTTTACCATATATTGAGGCGTCTTTCAGACTTGACTTTTTCCTAATTATTGAGTATATTAACCATTCAGTTTCGGGCCCTTTGAGAAAAAAATAACAGCAGAAACAAGTAGAAGAAAGGAAAGCATATGAAGAAGAATGCCAAAACCCTGGTGTGTGTCTGTGCATGCCTCGTGCTTTGGGCTGGCGCGCCATTTGAGGTGCGCATAGCCGAAGCGATCACGATTCTGTCGGACCCAATTCCTCCGCCGCTCCTGATTCCTGAAGGCGGCGCTCGGATAAAATTCATTTCGCTAACGGCGACTTCCTCCGAGCCGGCAGTGATTCGGAGTATGACCGTCCAGCAGGGCGGCACTGCGCCGTCGGAAGTTCTGTCGACCGTCGTCGTCACCGATGAATTCGGCAGGCGACTGGGCGATGGCAGCTTGGTGGGATCGGAGGCAACGATAGCTCTCGACCTCGCGCTGCTTCCGGGGCGGAGCTATGAGATCACAGTTGCAGGCGAATTCAAGAGAGACCTGTCGGCTTCACACGATCAAACCGTGACTCTTTCGGTGACGCAGATCGATGCCTCGCTCCCGGTCGATGGGTCGTTTCCCATTGTGGGAGCAACACAGGCGATCGATTCCGTTACTGTAGGGTCTTTAGACATCCTTCCGACCTCGGGACTTGCGAACGAACCCACGGCCGCGGGGCACAGGGACCAGTTTCTCGGCCAGTTCCGGTTCGATGTCGGTGCAAATGAGCCGGTGATTATCGCCGGGCCTGAATTCGATATATTCGTGAGCACGGCCTCGCCGTTCGATATTCAGGAAGTTAAGCTGTTCGATGAGCAGGGCAATTTGCTCGCCGGACCTGTCGATGCGGACGACACATTCGACCCATTCAAGAAGACGCTCACATTCTATGAGCTCTTCACGCTGGATCCGGGATCGCATGTTGTAACCGTGCGAGGCACTCTCGAAGGAATTGCCTTCACCGGAGATACAATCGCTGTTTCGGCGCTGCCGCAGCAGTGGCATATCATCCGCGGAGCGACATACGGGTATGAGCTCGTTCGGCCTCGAGATGCAGTAATAAGCGACTCCGTTCCGATTCTTGGACCGTCACTTGTCATTAGATTATTCGACACCAATGCTCCGCCGCGGGACGTGATTGCGGGCTTGCGTCAAGTTGAAGTAGGCGCGTGGGTTCTCGATGCCACAAGCCCAAGCGAAGACTTCAGAGTTTTCGAATTGGTCGTTTCGCGCGCTACAACCAACGGGCTTACGCCGAACGATCTGAATAATTGCCAGCTCTACGATGGAATTACTTCGGTAGGCACGTCCTCGCAGGGAACACCGGAAACCGCTCTGTTCACGTTCGACCCGCCTCTGTTTATACAGCACGGCACCGTGAAGGTTCTTTCGCTCCGATGCGATATTCCGACCACGCCGGGAGGATCGTTCCAGTTTGGAGTGATCGACACCGGAACAAACATAAACGCGAGATGCATCAACTCAAATCTTCCGATCCAAACTACCTACCTGCCGTCTCCGGGACAACTCATAACGATCATTGCTTCGGGCCGGCTCATGGTTCAGGCCTCGCCCACGGCTCGGCGGGGGGCGCAGATACGCACGAACAGCCTCATCGCCGAGTTTGTAATGGTAGCGACCGGCGAATCGGTGAGCGGGAACGGGGCGACGATCGACGTACCGGCAACGCTCATGCTCACCACTAACTCGCCATCGGCATCGTTCCAGGACATAAGTTCGTTTTCGCTCGTAAGCGATGCGGGAAATGAACTTGGAACCGGTTCGGCCACATTGAACGATAGTCTGCATGCCGTCATTTCGTTTTCGTGCAATGCAAATTGCAGATTCCAGGAAGGCGTGCCGACAATCGTCAGGATCAAGGGAGATATAGACTCGCAATTCTTCACCGGAGATCGACTGACGCTCGAGATCGACGGCGCAAAGTGCGCGAACTTTCGAGGCGAAAGTTCTTCCGTTGCAGTGCCGGTTGACGGCGACGTTTTGATCGCCGTGATTCTCCAATGCGCTGTTGCGCAGCTAGACGTTATCCGGGTTATTCCGGCCCAGCAGGCAGGAATGAACGATCTGATCGAACTGGGATTCTTCGTCGCGGACGATCGTTTGTATCACATAGAAACTTCCACCGACATGGTTGTCTGGCAGCGCGTGACTCCGTTCCCGCTCCAGAATAGTTCGGGGTATATTCGGTACTTCTTCGAAGTGCCACCCAATCTACCGCAACTGTTCTTCCGAGCGGTAGCGGTTCAGTAATTCAGGCGCAAAAAGCGCCCAAATTGCCCAGGAGAAAATCCTGGGCTTTTAATTTTTGCATAAAACGTTGAAGCGGCAGGCGTTCAGCGAAGCGCAAAATAAAAATTCGGAAATGAGTGAAACCCAAGCGTCATAAACCTGCAACCATCTTTGGTCAGTAAAAATACATGTGCCCCCACCAGGATTCGAATGGTTCGACGGGCTCACCACTTAGCCTGCGACCGTCTCCTTTAGACCGGCAACGAGAGAAAAATATAAAATTTGAATTTATATTTTTCTCGAGTGAACCAGTCGGCGATGTCTGCATCGCCAGAGGGAGCTGCTCCCCGCCCGACTGAACGCTGAATAAAATGCTTTGTGCGCCCACCAGGATTCGAACCTGGGACAATCTCCTTAAGAGGGAGCTGCTCTACCAACTGAGCTATGGGCGCAAACCGCCTGTGCACAGCTAACAAAAAACATTCTATATGAATTTGATACAATTACAACAATGCATCATACAGAAAAATCCTTCTTCTTTATCGGCATCGCCGTTGTTTTAATCGGCATCGCCGTATTTCTCTTTGTAGCTACCGTTGGCTCTCCCACGTCTCCGGTTTCGGTTTCTTCTCCCGTTCAAGAAAATAAAAATTCGGTAGCTGCCGTTCCCGTGGCGGATGAAAGCCTGGGTGCGCAAATTCTCACGAAATCCCAAAATCCGATTGAAGGGAAAGTTCCGACGGTTGCGCCCGAAACGAATCCGATAAAAGAGGCGTACAAAAACCCTTTTGAATAAATGAAACGCGCGCCGACATGTATGCGGAAGATTGCAGCTATAGTGATTTTGTGCGCGGCGTTCGTTGTGGCGGGCAATCTTGCCGTGAAGGCCGAGGAAACAAGCACTGCCACTTCATCCTTAGCTCAAATATCGGAAATAAAAGAATCGGGAATCACGTTTCCGATTCCCGAACTCGGTAATTGCGAGAGCAAAGACGCATGCAAGGCATATTGCGATGACACGGCACATATGGCCGCGTGCATCGCATTCGCCGAATCGCACGGGTTGATGAATAAGGACGAAGCGTCTCGCGCGAAAAAATTCGGCGAGCAGCTCCAAAACGGCGAAGGTCCGGGCGGCTGCGCATCTCCGAAAGAATGCCGGACATTTTGCAGCCAGGTTCAAAACATAGAAATATGCACGGCGTTTGCCAAAGAGCATGGCATTAAGGATGAAAACACAAACCGCGGAGAAAAACTTTCTGCATTTCTTAAGTCGGGCGGAAAAATGCCGGGGGATTGCAATTCCGAGGAAACGTGCAAGGCGTATTGTAGCGACTTTAGCCATTCGGAAGAATGTTTTGCTTTTGCAAAAAAGACCGGTATAGCGGATGGAAGCGCACAGCCGCCCGCAAAATTCTTGGAACTTGTAAAAGCGGGCGAAACGCCTGGCGGATGCACGACGAAGGATCAATGCGAAAAATACTGCACTGACACAGCTCATCGCGACGAATGCATCGCGTTCGCGGAAAAAGCGGGCTTTATCGAGCAGAGTCAGGGAGATAAACTGCGCGAAGCGGGCGGAAAAGGGCCCGGCGGATGCGATTCGGAGGTGGCATGCCGGGATTATTGCAACGATCCATCGCATCACGAGGAATGTTTTAAATTCGGCGTGGAACGGGGATTCATTAAGCCGGAGGAGGCGCAAAATGCCCGCGAAGGCCTGGTTCAGGTGCGATCCGGGCTTGAAAACGCGCCAAACGAAGTGAAGGCATGCCTCGCCTCGAATGTCGGGCCAAACATCCTGGACGACATACAATCTGGAAAACTCGTTCCGGGGCCGGATATAGGAGAAAGAGTGCGGAGTTGTTTTGAAAAATTCGGCCAAACCGGAAACACGAAAGAGATTTTGAAGGGAGCGCCGCCGGCGGTGACATCCTGCCTCAAAGCCAAACTCGGCAGCAGCACCCTGCAAAGCATAAGTTCGGGCAAAGAGATGGGAACCGCCGAGCTTGCAGATACGTTCAGAATTTGCGCGCAGGTGATGCATCTTGAAGAGGGCAGCAGTTCGCTGGGCATGATGAAAGAGGCGAAAGAGCATATACCGAGCGTGTCTCCCCGGGATCGGCTTCGGAATTTTTTGAAGAGCGCCCCGTCCGACATTCTTCCGTGCCTTAGGGAAAAACTCGGAAGTGACCTTGATAAGATTCAAGCGGGGGAAAACGTGCCGCAGATTGATACTTCCCAAATAAAAAGCTGTTTCGATGAGTTTCATCCAAAAATGATGGAAGAAAGAAATTCGAGTACGCGCGCAGTCCTGCCAAATATGCCGCCCGCCGTTGCCGCTTGTCTCAAGGAAAAACTCGGAGCTGATTTCAATTTTTTCCAAAGCGGAACGGAGCCGACTGCCGATATGAAAGCCAAAATGAGCGCCTGTTTCGGCCAATTCGGAGGCACAACTTCGGCGGGGTCCGTCGGCGCAGGCGCGGGCAATTCAAATGTTCCTCAACCGAGAGCGATGCCAATACAACCTGCGATCGGAAACTGCCTAAAAAATGTGCTCGGCGTAGATAGTCCTGAAATGATAAATACAAGCGAGTTGAGCGCAGATGTGAAAATAAAGTTACAAAACTGCATCCAAGAGCAATTGCAAAATAATCAAAATTTTCAGGGTATTCGGTTGCCGCTTCCGCCAAACGGAGGAAGTTCGACATTGAATCCATATCCTAATCAATACGACCAGTATCCACCTCAAACGCCTACATCCTCTTCTGATCAGCAATTGCCACCGCCTCCACTTCCTCCAACCGGCGGCAATACTTTCAATATTTTTCAGTGGCTCGTGAAATTTCTCTTTGGTTCGTAGTTCGAAAAAATATTATTCTGTATACAGATAGGGACTATGTTCAAACTTATTTTTCCTTCCAGTCAAACCTTATATAGTTAACCGGTCCGTAATTAACAATACGTTCATTCGAGGAAGACCAAAAATGTAACCAAGTCTGCATTATGTATTTATTTCCATTGCCCGTTTCAAAATAAGCGCTTACTGGTATCAGCACATTCGAGTTTTTATCTGTCATAACCTGGTCTAATGCGGGCATCGATATCGACGGAGTGCTATAAATAAAAAGTCCAGGCGGTATAGTCGACCCCGCATCGGTATCTATTATCGCCTGCTCGGCGACGAAAGTTGAAGTCGCTCCGCCAAATATAACGTTATAAAAAGTAACATTAGCCTTTCCGTTGTTCAGGATATTAATTCCGCTCGGTCCACCTGTAGCAGGTTTTGTATATTGAATTGAAAGTGCTGGCTCGTAATTAAAATTAAGCAACGATTGGTTAATTGAATTCTGTATAACTCCGACATAAAGAGCGGCTAAAAGCGCCAAGAAAGTAAGAGTTAAATTTAATTTTTCGTAACGAGACATTTGTTTTGTATAGAATTGGATGATGTTCGCTCGGCGACTAAATTCGTAATCGCCCGAAGTGAGACGACTGTCTCACTTGCAATTTCTCAATGGTGCGCCCGGCAGGACTTGAACCTGCAACCCCTTGGTTCGAAGCCAAGTACTCTATCCAGTTGAGCTACGGGCGCGTGGTATACTACTTATACACCATATCCAGCTTGAAATAAACTCGAATGGATTCTTTTATTTTTCAAATAATAATATTGATCTTCGCGGTGATAATCCACGAAGTTTCGCACGGATATGTCGCGGAATATCTTGGCGATCCGACCGCGCGGCTTGCGGGACGACTTACATTGAACCCGTTAAAGCATCTCGATCTTTTCGGTTCATTAATATTGCCTGTCTCTTTATGGTTTTTGACCGGCGGAGCAATGGTCTTCGGCTGGGCAAAACCGGTGCCCTATAATCCATACAACTTGCGCGATCCGGTCTCGGGCGGAGCCAAAATCGCCGCCGCCGGCCCGATTTCAAATTTCCTTATCGCACTTTTTTTCGCAATCGCGTTTCGAATTGCGAACTCCGCTGCCTCCCCGGAGCTTCTACTTCAGCGATTCGCGGATATCGTGGATATAAACATCCTGCTTGCGGTCTTCAACCTTGTACCAATTCCGCCGCTCGACGGATCGAAACTGTTGCCGGCAATCCTGCCGCGAACCGAAACAAATGCCCGTATCCTGAATTTCCTGGAGCACAATGGATTCATCCTTATCATATTGTTTCTTTTTTTCGGCTTCGGCCTCATTCGCCCGGTTATTGAGGCACTGTTCAATTTTCTTTTGTTTTTTCCGTCTTGAGTTACTATTAGGACGACAGGACAGTATTTGGAACGCAGTTGACATAGGTATCGTTTCCGTCTTACAATCCTTGGGTTGCTTCGGCAGCACTTATTTTTTTCTTTAGTGTCATAAGTTATCAGTTTAGTTAGTTTCATGCCTACCCTTCATCAATTAATAAAAAAAGGCAGACATCCATTGAAGTCGAAGACGAAAGCTCCGGCGCTTTCTTTTTATTTCAACACCATCCAAAACAGGCCAGTGGATTCGAGCTCGCCATTTAAGCGCGGTGTGTGTCTCAAAGTTTTCACAACCACGCCGAAGAAGCCAAACTCGGCTCTCCGGAAAGTGTGCAGAGTGCGGCTCACGAACGGGATGGAAATCACGGCGTATATCCCGGGAGAAGGGCATAATCTCCAGGAGCACTCTATTGTGATGGTTCGCGGAGGGAGAGTGAAGGACTTGCCGGGCGTTCGTTATCACGTTGTTCGCGGTATCTTGGACTCAGGCGGCGTTGAAGGAAGAAAACAGCAACGGTCAAAATATGGAGCGAAGGCGCCGAAATAATTGTCATGCGTAAAAAGCGAGTATACAAAAAATTTTATGAGGCGGACCCGCGATATGAACGTATTGATATCGGGCGGTTTATTAATTACGTTATGGAAGCAGGAAAGCGCTCGACCGCGGAGAGGATCGTTTACGACGCGTTCGATAAAATAAAAACAGTAACCAAGGAAGATCCGGCAAAAGTTTTCGACAAAGCGCTCGAGAACGCTTCGCCGCTTTTGGAGGTCGTCTCGCGGCGTGTCGGAGGCGCGAATTATCAGATTCCGGAGGAAGTTAAACCCAGCCGGAAGTTCGTTCTTGCGATCCGGTGGATTATAAAGGCGGCTCGAACCAAAAAAGGGAAGCCGATGGCGGAGAAATTGGCAGAGGAAATAATCGCGGCATCTAAGAATGAAGGGGCTGCAATCAAGAAGAAGCAGGATACGCACCGAATGGCGGAAGCGAATCGTGCCTTTGCCCACTTTGCCCGGAAGCAGAAGTAACTCTTTAGTCCATTAAGAAGTCTCAAGTTCGAAGTTATTAGTTATAAGTTTTTTCCCATGCCCCGCACATATCCCATAGAAAAAATCAGAAATATCGGAATTATTGCGCACATTGATGCCGGCAAAACAACCGTTTCAGAACGGATTCTTTTTTATACCGGAGTGTCGCACAAAATCGGAGAAGTGCACACGGGCGACACGGTAATGGATTGGATGGAGCAGGAGAGGGAGCGGGGAATTACGATTACCTCCGCCGCGACGACCGCATTCTGGACGCCCACATATCGCACGGGAGACAAGAAGTACGAACACCAGATAAACCTTATTGATACGCCGGGACATATTGATTTTACTGTAGAAGTGAAGCGCTCGCTCCGCGTGTTGGACGGCGCCGTCGTGGTTTTCGACGGCGTTTCCGGTGTAGAACCCCAGTCGGAAACGAACTGGCGCTATGCCGATGAATACCACGTTCCCCGAATCTGTTTCATCAACAAGCTGGATCGAATGGGCGCTAGCTTTGAGGGGAGTCTCGCTTCGATACAGGAACGGCTCACATCCACGGCTATACCGGTACAGCTTCCGATCGGTCTAGAAGAACACTACGCCGGCATCATAGACCTCCTCGCGAACAAGGCATATGAATTTCTTGGCGAACACGGCGAAAAAATCACGGAGATTCCGATTCCGGACCATATGAAAGCCGAAGTCGAAAAGCGCCGGCACGACCTCATTGAAAAAATCGCCGACAACGACGACGAGCTGATGACGAAATATCTGGACGGGAAGGAAATACTGCTCGACGAACTTAGAAAAGTGCTCCGAAAGGCAGTCATCGCGAACAAAATTGTACCGGTATTTTGCGGCTCGGCACTCAAAAACAAAGGAGTGCAGTTCGTACTGAATGCCGTCGTGGAATATTTGCCCTCGCCTCTTGATTTGCCGCCCGTAAAAGGAATCGACATGAAAACCGGAGCCGAAATTCTCCGCGCGCCGAGCGACGATGAGCCATTTACCGCGTTGGCGTTCAAAATAGCGACGGATCCCTACGTGGGAACGCTGACGTATTTTAGAAATTATGCCGGCATATTGAAGCGGGGCTCATATATTTTCAACTCGATTAAAAACCAGCAGGAGCGGATAGGCCGCGTCGTTCGTATGCACGCGAATGAGCGCGAAGAAGTCGAAGAAATCTACGCGGGGGAAATCGCCGCCATCGTCGGCTTAAAAAACACGACGACCGGAGATACATTGTGCAATGTTGAAGCGCCCCTCATACTCGAAAAAATCATATTCCCCGAGCCCGTTATCGGAATTCGAATCGAGCCCAAGACAAAAGCAGACCAGGAGAAAATGAGTATGGCGCTCCATCGCCTTGCTGACGAAGATCCGACATTCAGGGTGAAGGGAGACGTGGAGACGGGCGATACGATCATTTCGGGCATGGGAGAGCTGCACCTCGAAATCATCGTGGACCGGATGAAGCGTGAATTCGGCGTCGCCGCGTCCGTCGGGCGGCCACAGGTTGCTTATCGAGAAACAATTACGGGCGAGGCCGAGGCCGAAGGAAAATACATTCGCCAGTCGGGCGGGCGCGGGCAATATGGCCACGTGCGGCTTAGAGTAAAACCGCTCGAGAGGGGAACCGGCTTCGTGTTTTTGGATGAAATCAAGGGCGGCGCGATCCCGAATGAATTTATTCCCGCAGTAGAGAAGGGCGTAAAAGAAGCGCTGGACAAGGGAGTCGTGGCTCACTATCCGATTTCCGATGTCGAGGTAACTTTGTACGACGGTTCTTTTCACGAAGTGGACTCTTCGGAAGCGGCGTTCAAAATTGCCGGTTCTATGGCGTTCCAGGAGGGAGTGAAGCGCGCGAAGCCGGTGATTTTGGAACCGATCATGAAAGTTCAGGTGCTCATACCGACCAGCTTCCTCGGAGAAGTGACCGGAAATTTGAACTCCAAACGCGCACGCATCGAGGAGATGATAGATCGGCCAAATATTAAAGTGATAAACGCAACCGTGCCGCTCTCCGAAATGTTTGGCTATGCTACAGAAATCCGTTCGATGACCCAGGGCAGGGGATCGTTCACGATGGAATTTGATAAGTACGAAATTGCCCCGAACAACATTACGCAATTGATTATTGAGGGAAAGAAGCGATAACTTTTTTTCCGAAATCCTGAATTCTATCGAAGAATTGAGGGAAAGAAAAGATAAGATAAAAAATCCGGCGGCTCGCTTTCGCAAAGTCCGCCGGGTTAGAGTACTTGGTTGCTACACCGCCATTGGTTGGAGTTTTTTAAACGACTGAAGTCGTTCGCGCCATCGTCGCTGACGCATTTCCTCATTCAATAGATGGCGAAGGAGCTGCTCATGCCATTGGCGAAGAAGTTTTTCTTGATTCTCTTTGCGAATGAAACTCTCTACTGCTTGATTCGGCGTGAGAAGCTTTTCATTAGCGTACAGCAATTCGCGTACGAAGCACCACAGATCTTTTTCGCTTTTTGGGAATAGATTCTCAAATAGAGAGCTGACCACTTGTATACCATCACATCCAATCTCCTTCCACGGAATTACAAATCGATAGCTTGCATCTCTTACGGATTGCAGAAACGGGTGGCTGGGCACTCTCGGCTTGCTGTGATCGAGAAGAACTTTCAACAAGCCATTGTGGAAATCTTGATTGGCGCAATAAAAATCCACAGAGCCCTTACATCTCGGCACACATTCTACGCCAATCTTTTCGCGATAGAGATTACATACTGCGTAGACAGTCAAGAAAGATAGGCCTCCTTTTTCATAGTCTCGATTTGCATAGCCTTCCCCGCCCCCGTTTTGAGCGTACATAAATATGCTCTTAATTCCGGTCGAATAAGAACACTTAAATCCAGCTTGCCGCAGGGCAGCGATCAAGCTTTCGTTCAATGTAAACCGACCCAGTTCGGATGTTTTCCACTGTCCGGTTCCCATCCATCTATCGTAACGATTCTCCATCTCTTCGGTCACCGTGAATTTCATTTTACGGGCGATGCGTTCAATAAGCTCACGCGGCATTATCAGCGAATTATTGTCAATTTCTTCAGTTTTCATTTTCAATCCTCTGGTTAAGTTTTCGAAAAATCTGTTCGTACGATATTTGATTTAGGCGGCAAGGTCAACTGCGAGGTTCCGACGGAGGTCTATTTTCAATATCTTTGCAAGCAGGGCTTTTTTGCTTGAATCATAAACGGGGCTGTAAAACCACTATAGCGAGTAGGCTAATTACTTTGAACCATAAGTGGAGGCGAGTAAGAAATACGCGAGCGAGTAGAAAACATACCGGGTACCCGGGAGCTGCGACCAGGGTGGTATGTTTTCGTAAAGAAGGGAGCTTGTATTTCTCGGGCTGGAACGGGTTCAGAGTAATAGCCTACGAGCACTTTTCCACAGGTAACTTGACACCATCCGCTCTCCCCGTATAATAGCCCAGTAGCAGTTACGGCCCTCTGTGGCCGTTAAACATCTTATAAATTAATAAGGACCTAAATAAAAATGGGTTCTACGGTCGAGATAAAAATTTAATAAAAAAATGGCAGAAAAAGAAAAATTTAGCAGAACCAAGCCCCACGTAAACGTCGGGACGATCGGCCACGTCGACCACGGCAAGACTACCCTTACCGCCGCAATCACGCACGTGTTGCACTTGAAGGGTTGGGCGAAAAAAGAAGAGTCAGTGGATCAAATCGATAATGCTCCAGAAGAGCGAGCGCGCGGCAGCACGATCGCGCTCCATCACTCCGAATACGAATCCGAGAAACGGCACTATGCGCACATCGATGCGC
>CAYZZK010000018.1:0-11585 GCA_964483045.1 uncultured Candidatus Saccharibacteria bacterium | reverse complement strand
CATCGACACTGCCGGCCGCGTGGAGAAGTTTAAATCACGCCGGGCAAAAGCGGTAACAACTCCGAAAACCAAAAAAGTGCGAGTGAATAAGCAAACAAAGTAAGAAGGCGCACTTCAAAAACAGGAAATAAAAAAGGAAGTGGAATTTTTTCCCACCTCCTCTTATGAATTGACGACGATTAAAGCTCTTCGCTAGTTGGGCCCTTGCCCCCGCCCGGTATGGTTACTTTTTTCCCGGCTACTTTTGCCGCAAAATGCAGACACTCGAGAAACGTTTCTCGTTTGATAGTCTCCAGCGTAACTTCGCGGGAGATGAAAGCGCTCAAGAGCCCTCCCAGGAACCAATCCCCGGCTCCCGTTGGATACACCCCGTTCGTAGAATACTTCACGGAGTCGAATTGGCTACTCTCTCCTCGAAAAGAGCAGTAGCCGCCGCGCTCGTCTTGCGTCACGATGACCACGGATGGCCCAAACCGATGAAGCTCTTTTGGTTTGCCCACGCCCAGCTTTTCATACTCCAGCTGGTTGAGGATGAACAAATCCACACTGGAGAGCGAATGGAAAAGCGCGTCTCTTGATTCCTTTTCGCAAAAGGAGAAATGAGGACTTAGGATGCGCTTCCCGGGAACCGACTCAAAAAAAAGTCCTTGAGCCAGTTCGACTTCGGAAGGCCGTACACCTACCGCTATTCTCCAGGAATTCACCCCAGCGACACTCTCCCTGATCTGATGAACAGCGATGCTCACCTTCTCGCTCACAACAACCCCTTTCCTCCCCAATACTCGCGAAGAAGGCGCGGCCTTGTCAATCGGAAGGAGCGCGATACTTGTGTGATCCAAAACCTCGATGGGCTTGAATGGAATCTTCGCCTTCCTCACCGCCCAATCCAGCAAAAGGGTTTCGTCTCCGTTTTTGCCCGTAAGACCCAAAATAAGAGGAAAGCAGCCAAACGCATTGAGTGCGATGGCCACATTCGCCGCCGCTCCGGCCAGATCAACGCTAAGCGCTAAGAGCGGAAGTTTCTCCCCTTTGCCTCGGGAATCGCACACGCCGACCACTTCAGGATTTACAGAAAATCCCACAACAGCATTTTTCGTTTCCATTTCAACCCTCCTTGTTCTGATTTTTAGTTGATTTTCAGTTGTTAATTCACAGAGTAGATGTCCCCACCAAAACCCTGTACTAAAGAAAAGAATACTCGAGAGACATGAACCGTCAATGAATGTTGTGACAAGAAATATGACAAGAAATATGAAAAGATGATGAAGTCTCGACTTCCTTACTTTTTTGTCAGTTAATATTTGACAAAGCGCGGGTTTCGGATAAAAATGAGGTGCATCAGCTAATTTATGGAAAATATTGAATCCACCCTGTACGGAATCGGACTCGGCAAAAAAGAAATCTCGGTTTACCTTTCTCTTCTCTCGCTGGGCCCTTCGGCAATTCGAAAAATCGCCGAACATGCGGGCATTAATCGAGGCACCACCCACGACACGCTCCGCGAACTCCAAAGCCGCGGTCTTGTTTCGTATTACCACAAAGAAAAGCATCAGCATTTCGTCGCCGAGGATCCAAAAAAACTTACAAGTATCCTTCTTCAAAAGAAACGAGAAATCGAGACCACGGGCAACGAACTTGAAAAAATTATTCCTCAACTGTATTCGCTTTCGGGCACCACGGAAAATCGCCCGATTGTAAAATATTTCAAAGGATATGCCGGCATCCGCACCATCTTGGAAGATGTGCTCGATTTTACCGATAAACTTCCCAGGAAAGAATACGCTGCATATTCCTCGTCAACTATTCGTCCATACCTGTACCACAAAAACGCGTTTCCGGATTTCACCGATGAGCGGATCAAGCGGAAAATTTCCATGCGGGCGATAGCAATCGGCCCGGGCGGCACGATATACGGGAAAGATGAACGCAGGTGGCTTACAAAAGAGAGCGTTCCAATATATACGATTATCTACGCCGGAAAAGTCGCAATGATCTCCGTCGGGAACAATGGCATTCCCCACGGATTGATCATCCAGGATCAAGGAATCTACACAACCCAGCTTTTACTTTTTGACTCTCTCTGGAATTCCCTGAAGAACTAGAACTGCCCAACCCTAAATCAGTTTTTTCACGATTTCGAGCTGTTCCGGAGTATTCACTCCTAACGTCTCAAGCGGATCAATACTCACCGCGCGAACTTCCTCGCCTTCGCGAATAGCGATTCGCACAAGGTCCGTAAGATAATATTCTTTCTGCGCGTTTCTGTTTCCGATCTTTTTGAGACCAGCCCAAAGCCAGGCGGCGTCAAAACAATAGAAACACGGATTTACTTCTTTGATCGCAAGTTGCTCGGGCGTGGCGTCTTTTCTCTCAATACTCTCCTGTATACGCCCTTCCGCGTCCCGAACCACCCGCCCGAAATCATAAAGCGGCTTGCGCCACTCTTCAAAATCGGGCACGGTAGCGGTCATCATCGTGATTTTCGGCCGTGCTTCTTCGTGAACCTCTGCCATCGTACGAATAGTTTCCGCCCGGAGATTTGGATGATCGCCGTAGAGGACAATAACCGCATCCGCCTTCCCTCGAAGCGCGGACTCCGCCGCAAGCACTGCATGGCCAGTGCCCAACTGCTCTTCTTGCACGACGTACTCGCAGCCGTCGCCAATCACTTTTTTGACGTCCTCGCCGTTTTTACTCACAACGATAAGCGGACGAGGGTCGACTCCCGCCTCCCGAACCGCTTCGAGAAGCCGCAATACCATCGGCTTGCCCCCTACCGGCAAAAGTACTTTAGGGATTTCCGCCCCCATTCTTCTGCTTTTTCCCGCAGCTAAAATAACCACTCTCGTTTTCATATTTTTAGTTCGCGCGAAGTTACGTCCGCGCAAAAACAATGTTGTTAATCTATAATTCTATTGCAAAAAGAGCAAGCCGCAGATATTTTCGGCTGTCGATTTTCTGATATCAAGTTCAAGCGCAATATGTTTTATACAACCGTTAACTCCACGTAAAACTGGGAACCTTTCCCTTCCCCGCCGGACTCCGCCCACATCTTCCCATGATGCGCCTCAACAATTTTCCGGGCGATATAAAGCCCGAGGCCGGTTCCCAAAATTTTCTGCTTGACCTTCTCGTCGCGCACGAATTCCTCGAATAAATGTGGCAAAAGATCAGAAGAAATGCCGAGGCCGGAATCCCGAACCGACACGACGACGGTTCCTTCTTTTTTTTCTACCGCGACTTTCACATACCCCGCCTGCCCGGCATCATTCGAAGAGGGCGTGTATTTGATCGCATTGTCGGCAAGATTCTGTATCACCTGCTGCAGTTTCGTCGCGTCCGCGCTTATCATTATTTTCTCCGGCGGCACGATGCATGTAAATTCCAATTTTTTCTGGGCAGCCAGCGGCTTCAATCCTTCAAACACGCCGGAAACGATTCCAACCAGATCAACCGCAGCGAATTGATAATCCATTTTGCCCTCTTCCACTTTGCGCAAATCAAGGAGCGTATTAATGAGCGCAACCAAGTCGTCGGCAGACTTGCGCACCTTCCCAAGCGCTTCCTTTATTTTATCATTCGTCTTTCCATCCTTGTCGTTCATCTCGCCGTACGTGCCATCCATAATGAGCGACACAAACCCCTTCATCGCAGCGAGCGGAGACTTAACTTGATGGGATGCCAAAGAAAGTAGCTGGGTTTTAAAATGGCTTAACTCATCAAGCTGGACATTCTTTGTTTTAAGTTCTTCCGTAAGTCTTTGTAGCTCCTCCCGCTGCTCCACTTCGTGCAAAACGCTTCGGATAAGAAAAATACTGAATATTAGTGTAAGCACAAAAATCGCGGACCTGAAAAGCAAAACATTTATGTCGTTCGAGAGAATAACCTCGAACAAGCTGACGATCGTGAGCAAAAACGCCGCGCCCTCCGTCGCGATAACTTTTACATTCAGCAAATGATGCCTGAAGATCGCGTAAGCCGTAAAAGCAACGAAGGGCAATATAAAAATCGCCCCAAGAGGAATAAGTCGCACGATATCGAAAACTGCTGGTAAGAAAAAATTAAAAGCAAAAAGCAACGAAAAAGTTAGTACAAAACCGAAAAACACAAACTTAAGTTGTTTTTTTTGAATTCCATTTGCTTTTCGAATTTTCTTAATTAGCAAAAAGATACCTCCTAATACTAAAAATATTACTAGAATAATGAAAAATAGCATTCCTGGCCCTTTTTCAACTATCGAAACCTGATCAGCGGCAGGTGACAGTTCTTTAATTTTAGAAAAAGAAAGTGGCGTTAAATTTATAATGGATGATAATACGACGGCGGGCACCAATAAAAATTTATACAACCTCGGAAATTTTATCTTTTCTTCAGGGAATACATACGCAAGCTGAAAGAAAGTGAAAGCGTGCCAAACCGCAGACGCTATTACCAATCTTAAAAACAAAATTATCGTATCGGGTTCCTTGGCTTGATAACTGAGGTAGTTAGCAATACCCCAAAAAACCGTGACTAAAGAAAATAGCAAAAAACTCCGACTTGTAATACTTTTTGGATTATTGAAAAAAATAACAAATCCCAAAATACCAATGGAAGCGACGGTGATTCCTACAGAAAAAAGATCAAGGTTTACAGCTATTCCTAATCCCATCTAAAAAATTGTTTAAAAAAATTAATTTAATACAAAACTCGCCGAGTAACCCTACTACTGGATTATAGCAGATACCAAAAGGAATCCTTGGAGACTATTTATTACTAACTATTGGCGGCAGTTTCATTGAACGAGCGCTAGGTTTTCCGCCATATCCGATCCTAAACATCATTGCAACAGTTTTGTTGGATACATCGAATACCTCCATAATCTTATTATAGGCATCTTTCAGAGCTTTGACATGAATAGAAGAAAATTCACCGCTTCCCCCTGAAGCCTTTTTCCAAAGAAACAAAACTCCCGTCAACGGCTGAATACTTAACCCCATTTTGGTTGCTGTAAGCCAAAGTCGCTGCATCAATCTTCCGGCCACAACGTAATCAATTGGTTTGTCGCCACTTATTAAAATCGCCCCCATCGCGGCTGATGCGCGATATCCTTTTGCATTTTCTTGAGCAATCTTTTTTGGCAATCCTAACGTACTCAAAAATTTCATTATAGACCAGTACCTAAAAAGCTTCATCGCTTTCTCGGCAGACGGAGGCATTTCAAGTGTTTTGATATAAAAACCCATTCGCTTTTCTTGCTCCTCGTTTTCTGTCCAGTTAATATGAGTAAAGAAAAAATTATGAAGGTAGCGGTTACTAAACATCACTTTCTCATTCACGCTCGCAGCTTCCGCAAGCTCTCCAATTTTTTGGCGATCAATCACAAACTTTATCTCTCCATCCCTTATTTCACGAGTAACGTTGATTAGCTCTTTAACTTGTTGTTCAGTAAGTAGTTTTTCTTCGTAGGGTTTTCTATTAGTAGAACGCAAAGTAATAAATGGATAGAGCGGCTCTTCGGAAACGAATGATTTCTCAAAAGAGACAATCGTAATGAGATTTTTTATACTATCATCCGGAAACAACTTATAATCCGCTTTATATCCAGCAGCCGACGCCGCTATTAATATATTCTCAAGAAGAGCTCCGTGCGCAACAAGTGATCCTTTTTGGTCAACATTATAAAGCGATTCATCTCTCTCGGGGATATTAAAGACAAAAACTTTATTATCTTTAACAGAAAACTTCCATGGCTGACAATTCTCTCCGGAGGGCGCATTAACTGCGATCTCTAAAACTTTCTGAATTGCTTCATAGGAAATCATTTAACTAATTATAGCAAAGACCAAAGTACCAAACCACCGTAACAAAGAGACATAATTACAAGCGAAATAGTGCATAACAACTGGATAACGTGTGATTTGCGGCAAATATATTTTTGTGGTACTTTGCACGTAGGTCCCATGCCTAGCTCGCGTGAGCCAGGAATTTTCTAAGGACTAGCACATTTTACAATTTAGCGACGCTGTTTATGACAAAACTTACCGCAATACTATTTTTTGCAGTCTTCGTCGAGGGGTTCGCGCTGGGACAAGGATATCCGTATGCGATTCCACCGACAAATATGGTCTGGATTTATCCAGGCACATTCACGATGGGCAGTCCGGAAACGGAAGCCGTGCGCGGAGACGAGGAGGGTCCCCAAACACAAGTAACACTCACCCAAGGTTTCTACATGGGAATGTTCGAAGTGACTCAAGAGGAGTACCTCTCCATAATGGGAACAAATCCGAGCCACTTCACAGGCAAGCCGAATCTGCCTGTGGAATCCGTAAGTTGGGACGATGCCGTAAAATACTGCGCGGCATTGACGCAAAGAGAACGGCAGACCGGACGGCTTGCGGAAAACTCTTTTTACAGATTGCCTACCGAGGCGGAATGGGAATACGCCTGCCGGGCGGGAACAACGACCCCGCTTAACTACAGCGAAGCAGTGACCGGATCATTTGGAACCCACGCCGGTTGGGCGAACTTCAATGGATACTACGAATATCCGCCATGCAGAGGAGATGCGTACTATTGTTTCAATACAACGGGCTGGGGTGCAAGCCCACGCAATATCAAGCATCCGATGAAGGGTGGCACATACCATCCGAATGCGTGGGGGCTTTACGACATGCACGGCAATGTGGGCGAATGGTGCCAGGACTGGTGGGATATAAGGTATCCCGGAGGCGATGCGACCGATCCGTGCGGTTCCCCTACCGGTGGATGGCACGTATTCCGAGGCGGCAGTTGGGCCAGCACCGAAGCCGAGATAAGATCGGCGGCACGCGGGAACGTTCCTATAAGGCCGGAATACGTTGGATTCCGAGTCGTCCTCATACAGAGGACGAAGTCCTATGATCCATTCACGGTTCAGTTCGAAACTAATCCAGATATCAAAGAGATGCTGGATGAGGCGAAGATATTCACGCTGAAGATGATCGGCGGATCCCAGGCGAGCTACACTTTCACTATCGAAACCTCGTCGAATCTGATCGATTGGGTGACATGTACGGATGTAGACAAAATGAGGAGCAGCTACGTAAAAGTGCCCACATTCGTCGGGTACAAACCGACGAAAACCATCTTCTACCGTGCGGTTGCGCGATGAAAAACCGAAAATACTTTTAAATAAAACAAAAAAGGAGCTCGCGCAAGCAAGCTCCTTTTCCTTTTGTCTTCACTCTCGCAGCTCATAATCCGTTTTTCCTTTTAACTGCTTTTTTCAAGCGTCAAGCCCCATTAATTACAGACATTGTTCGAAACTACCATGGCCCACGCCATTGAGTTAACGCGATTCCGGCAAGAATAACAAAGATTAAAAATGAAAATCCCATCCCCAAATAAAAACCAAAGAAAGAATATAAAATAAGAAAAGGTTCCCTATTCCGATCTTTATCTTTTCTACGAAACCATAGATTTAAAATGTATACAAGAAAAATCGGGAGGGAGATTAAAAGATATGGGATTGCAAAAACAAAAATATTTCTACTAATTAATTTTTCTAAGTATGGAAATGTTTGGAAAAAGAAGTTATTAAAAGCTGCTGTTGCCACGCCAACAGGAGGAATCAAAGATGGTGCAAAAATAATAAACAATCCCCCAAAAAAACCGACTAGAAAACTAGAAAGGTATTTGCTAATCGAATCTTTCATTGTTTATTTTTTTATCGACACATCAACGACATACATTTTCCCATCTCCAAGTCTTGCCTGCAATTGCCACGTGCCAATACCCATACCAGAAGTCCCCAAGTTAAATATGTATTGACTCGATGTTGCATCGTATCTGAATTGATTCCCCGCGTCCGCTTTCGAGGTCGAAAGGGCAACCACCTGCGTCCCTTCAATACCGGTCGATACTTGTGCAACAAAGAGAGTAGCCGTTGCGTTTGTTATAAACGCGCCGCTTGCATCCTTGAGCTGGAACTTCACAGGGATCGTACTCCCCAGTTTATACACGCCAGATCCATCCGGCTTTACAGGCGAAAGAAACCCTCCAAAATTATACACCACTTTGAACTTTAGTTCCTTTGTAGATAAGTTGCCCGCTTTATCTTCGGCCTCAACGTGCAATGCATGCTCGCCGAGCGTTGATGCTATTACGATTGTGCCATCCGACACTGGCGTGCCGTCGAACATTCCGTGAACAAAGGTGATTCCGGAATTGTCGTCGGTTGCACTGAACTGCAATTTGAGCAATGAATTCAAAGTTACTTCCGATGGAATATTCGCCACTGTAATCACTGGAGACGTCGTGTCATTCGCCTGCGCCTCCGAGACCAAAACGCCCGTGGGAGTGATCACGCTGTCGATTATCCCGTCTCCGTTCTGATCGAGATTCAAATTCAAATTATTTTGAATACCCGAGAAATCTAACTCGGCATTCGTCTGATCGCTCTGGAGCGGCACGTTAATGAACGTAACAAGACTCAACAGATTACTCCCGGAATATGTTTTTGCCTTGAGATCAAAGCTGCCAGCCGCAAGCCCATCGGAGACGACGCGATACGTTTCTCCTCCGGGGACGAATGCAAAACTATTTTCTCCAAACTTTTCATAATTGCTCGAAGGAATGCCAAGTTCAGTATCACCGTTCGGAAGCGGACCCGTATGCCTGCCCTGCGAATCATATACATGAAGAGCAACGGGGCTGTGGGTACTGAAAGAAATTGTAGTTTCATTTACCGGAGGATTCAATCTCTTTTCAAAACAATCTACGGTGGAAGTGGAAATTCCATCTGGTAATGATATCGGGGTCTCAGTAATGATGTCTTTTATGAGCGAAACCGTTCTCGCATCACTTATAAGACCAGTGTGATCGATCCCTGTTTTGTCATACAGAACAAAGTAATTTGAATAATTATTCGCCAGATTCATGGCGCTCGTAAGCGGCACCGTGCCGTCGCCGTTTCCGGCGCCGATGTCAATCTTCCCCTCGTTCATAATTCTAATCTCGCCGATCGTATCTGGGTTGCGGCAACCGACGAGATTGTATACTTTTGAGGCATTAAATTGCTCGGTGTCTAGCCCCGAATGAAAAGTATCCGCGGAATTCAAAAGGAATGCGTTGCGGCTGTCGCTCGCATTGCTCGTCATAAGTTGATTCGTCTCGTCGAAGTTCAGAATCTTCGTTCCGTTTCTTAAATCTTTTATGTAGCCGCCGTTTGTCGAAACAGAACTCCTACTCGGCAGGAGTTGATACACGCCAGGGAAATTTTGAGAAAAATCCTTCGCTTCTTCTTGGTTCAATCCGAAAATCCCAGCATTTAACCCCATATCGTCCCCGTAATTTAATGCCTTAAATGCTAATGGCGATCCCAATTGAGGAGAGCCGGCTAAAATTAATTTATCTACGAATTCCGAATTCGATCCTTCGAGATATTTTTTAACCACGAGAGTTCCCATGCTGTGTGCAATAATATTCACTTTTCCTGTCGGCGAATTACTACGCGCCAATCGAATAAGATCATTAAATTCACTTGCGCTCGTAGCTATGTCCAAACGCCAGTCATATGGGAAAGTGAATAACGTTGTGCCAGATGAGTATCCGCTTGATTCAAAAGCATCGACTAAATTCTTATAGAAAATTTTAGTAAAAACGCCTATTGACTCCTTATCTATAATTGAAAGAGCAACCATTTCTTTTCCAATAATCTGCTGGCTAGTTGAAGAAAGTTTTAATTCATCAAGATAATTATCGAATGGATCAAGAGGATTATACATCGTAGTCACATTCGGCCACACTTCCTCGCCATCCGATACTCTATTCAACCGCGAGCCCATAATCCCCGGCACGATGATGACCGGCTCCATCGCCGCGTTTCCCATGAAGTGTAGATTGCGTATCGCGAATCTCGCGTTTCCCTGCAAACCATCCGTAATAATTAATTTGAGCTTGAAATCCTGCGGTATGAACTCGCCGCCGAACGTGAAAACACCGCATGAACCCTCGGCATAACAAATATTGGTTGAACTCGCGATGGCATTCCCGTTCGGATCGAAAATCCACGCCTGGAGATTTCCGAACCCGGTGTGGTTGTTGCTCGAGGAATCGGGGTTGCTGACTGCGAGCCCAGTAATGCGAAAACTGGATGGAAGATGATACGATATCTCCCCCAAGATCGCCCCTGGGCAAAAGCAGGGATTGGAACCGATGTCTGCCGAAAATATCGTAATCGTATCGGCATACACTTCCGGAAATGTCGGCATTTCCTTAATGACAAAATCAACATTGCCTCCCGTTCCGAATTCCTGCCACGCCGAGACATTCCCGCGCGAGTCAATCGCCCTCGCTTGCCAATGATATTGTCCATCCAGAAGAGTCGATGTCGCTACGGCTACAAAAGACAGAGAAGGCACAAACTGGCTTTCGAGATTCGGCACGTTAGTAAACTGCTGGTTGAATGGCGCAACCTCGGCCTGCAATTTCACCTGAAGACCGCCGGGACTTCGCACTGTGCCGCCGAAAGCAATCGGATTAGCCGCGGTTTGGATGCCCTCGGGAATCGTCGTCGTAGTATTCGGCTTCACTTGTACGAGCTGCGAAACGAGAGGCGTAACGTCTTCATAAAAAGTAGAACTAGAAATATTGAACTGTGCATTTCCCTGCAATCCATCGGCGAGAATCAAGCGCAGAATAAACGGCGTCGGAACGAATTGGCGATCGAAATTCAAACTTGCGTTGCATCCCCCTTCGACGTAACAGGTATTGGTTGAGCTTGCGATTACAATATCCTGCGCATCGTAAATCCACGCCCGCACATTTCCAATTCCGCTGTGATTATTTGGCGATATGTCCTGGTTGCTCATCTGCAATCGGGAAATATAAAACGGCCTCGGCGCCTGTTCAGTGGTCGATGCCACGACGAAATTTGGGCAACAACCTCCCACGGAGCCATAGCGCACCTCATAAATCGCGGGGTCGGTAAAAACTAACTCCTCCGCATGGCTTAAAAGAGGAAGCGTAAAACCAATGAACGCCAATACTATAAAAAATTTTCTCGGCATTGCGGTGCGCGAATATCCCCCTATTTCGCTATATAATCGGAAGCGTATCAGATAACAAAAACGGCGTAAAGAGTTCAGCGCTTACAACCCAAAAATCTTTTTAAACTCGCTGATGCTTTTCGCGCGTTTTTTCTTTTCGGCGGGCGAGTCGTAATTCGGCACAAGTTTTTCGTCTAATGATATGAGAGCGCGATTTTTTTCAAGCGGCTGGCCGCACAAGATTTTTCGGACGCAGTATGCCACCGCCGCGCCGTTTATAAACGCCGCGCCGCCAAGCTGCGGCCACGAGTGCAGCGACACGCGGCCGGGGAACTCCGCGGCCCACCGGTCCAGCAGCGGCTGCCACTCCCCAGGGTGGCTCACCCAGGCGCCTTCGACGCTCACCTCGCAATGGCCGGCTGCCCGGGCAGGGCGGAACTCTGGCCAACGGGGGGCGCCTCCGCGAAAACCCGCTGCCAGTTCTCGAAGGCCACGCCGCCCAGCCGCCGCGCCATGTTCTCCCAGGCCTGCCGGCGGAAGACGAGCCCGGGATAGACGAGCTTGAGGAACGGA
>CAYZZK010000017.1:0-11617 GCA_964483045.1 uncultured Candidatus Saccharibacteria bacterium | reverse complement strand
CCCGCCGTGCCGCACGCAGTCCGGCACTACGTCGTCTCTCAGGCGGTAAGTTACGTTGCAGGGAATTCTCTTCACGCGGAAGTAGGATCTGTGTATCCCATATGTCTTTCCGACACCGCGCCGGGGACGATATCGGATGTGGTATTCAGCCAGTTGAGCGGGAGCGTTCCCGCGCCCGGGAATATGGCATTTGCCGATCAGGCCGGCCATACATTTACTATTTCGATCAATGGCGAGGGACGGATTGATTGGTGAATTTAACTAGAAAATAGATCCAGAAAAAATGAGAAAACTTTTGCAAAAAAGAAAAGTGCACGTGAGGCCGGATGGATTTTCAACATTCGAGATCGTGATTGCGCTCGCGGTGGCGGTCATGATCATGTCGGCGGTGATTATCGTATCGTTCGGCAATCAGTCCTTGGTGAGCGACAGCCAGACGAGTAATGAAGCGCTTCTAAAAGCGCAGGGACTTTTAGAAGAAGAACAGGCCCTCGCGCGAAAAGATTTTAAGCTGGTCAATCCTACTCCTCAAACGCAGCTCGACCCGACAGCTTTTTGCCCTGCCGGGTTCATACGCGACACGGATCGCTCCGGCAACTACGACATTTATTGCAAGCGCGTAGATGTGCAGACCCAACCTGATTTTTTGACAAAAAAAGTAACGGCGACCGTTACCTGGGCCGGGGATCATAATCGCATGCAGCACGCCGAGCTGTCTACGCTGGTTACCAATTTCAACAACGCAATCGGAGGCGATACGTGCGACTCGGTTCTCTCCGGTGATTGGACGCAGCCGCAGATTAAGAATTCCGTAACAAATTTCGCGCAACTTGTAGGCGATCCTTTGGGCGCGTATCCGGTCGCCGACGAGGACGCGAGTCGGGGAAAGTTATACGTGGCTGTTCAGGGCGTAAGTCAGCAAGTTGGACCTCGGAACGCGGGAGCCGGCAGTAATGATACGAGCAACGGTAGCGCCGCAACCTGGAGCAGTCTCGGTAATATCGGCGCGCAGGACGGCAATAATGTATTGGTCACATTAAGCGGCGGCGGCGTTAGTAGTTACCTTAAGGCCAACAATTTTGGTTTTAATGTTCCCCTCGGTGCGACTATCCTTGGCATTCAGGTGGATATATGGCGGAGCGCAAGTGTTGGTAGTGCCATAAAGGATAGCGAGGTTAAAATTGTGAAAGCAGATGGCAGCATCGGTTCGAAGAACCAGGCATTGCCTTCGACGTGGTCTGCGGGCAATACACAACAAACGTACGGTGGGACATCGGATCTGTGGGACGTAAAAACATGGCAACCGTCTGAAATAAATAGCCCGAACTTCGGGGCGGTGATCGCGGTTACTAACACGGCTGGTTTAAGCCGCACCGCAAAGGTGGACGCAATCCAAATAACCGTAACATATATAAACCAGTTATATGTTTTCAACGTTGCGAGCCCGGCCAATCCGACTTTTGTGGCTGGATTAAAAAACAATCCAGTCGTCGGAACGGGTTTTAACGCGATTGCCGTCGCCGGAAATTACGCATATGCCGCGACTAATTCAGGCGTCAACCAGTTGCAGGTACTAGATATAGTTGCCTCGCCTCCGGTAGTTACGTCGACGTATCAAGTGGCGGGGAGCGCAGGAGTCGGCAACAGTATTTTTTATAAAGACGGATTCATCTATCTCGGTCTTATTCATTCGGGCAGCGGGCCTGAATTTAATATTATTGATGTTCATAATCCGCTCGCTCCTTTTCTCGTGGGCAGTTATGCTATCGGATACAGCGTGAATGCGATCTATGTACGAGGTAATTATGCGTATGTGGCGCACACGACAAACAGCTCTGCCTCACCCCAGGAACAGATGACCGTTTTGAATATAGCTGTGCCCGGAAGTCCGCAGCGGGTGAGCGGGTTTTTCCATACGCCGGGGATTAACAACGCCGGTAAGAGTATCTATGGAGTCGGCGACACTGTGTATCTCGGTAGACTTGCGAGTAAAATTTCCGGTTCGGACGACACTATTCCGGAATTCTATGCGCTTGATGCTTCGAATCCGGCTGCAATTCCAAGCACTGCGCTGGAAACAATTCCGCTTGCGACCCCCGAGAGTCTTCATGATTTGATTGTCCGCGACACTCTGGCGTTTTTTATCACCACGCATAAATTCCAAGTGTGGGATGTTTCTACGCCGACTCCGGTTTCGAAATACGTTCTCAACTTGCCGGCGAGCGGGGGAAGCGTCACGCCTTCCCTTGATTGCGAAGGAAATTATCTTTTCGCCGGTGCAAACGATTCTACGAACAAGGGCTATTTATTTGTTATCGCGCCATAACATGAAAAACAATCACGGCTTCACGCTCATTGAGGTTCTTATATATCTTGCGCTCTTTGCGATACTTTTGGTCGGCATTCTCGCTGCTGCCTATTCGGTCATTGAATCGAGCGGGCGGAATCAAGCGAAAATTGTCGTCATTTCGGAAGGGAACTTTTTGGTAGGCAAAATCAATTGGGCGCTTTCTGGCGCGCAAGCGGTAAACTTGCCTTTCGTAGGAACTTCTGGTTCAGTATTGTCAATCAACAAAATAACGGGGATAGATCCTGTTACTGGACAACCAATTACCACTTCGATTTTGGTTGCTCTTTCTGGGGCCGATATCACAATTCAAGAGGGCGGCAATCCCGCGGAAAAGCTAAATACCTCGAACGTTGCTGTGAGTAATCTATTATTCACTCACGTGAGCGATTCAGGCGATGGTATAAATCCAGAAAGTGTTAGCTCGACGTTTACGGTGAGCGCTCGAACGGAGAAAGGCGTTCTTTTCTCCGAAGATTTTGCCACCAAAAGTTTTATGAGAAAATAATCATTTGCCATGAATAGAAAACCAAAAACAAAAAACGAGAGCGGTTTCATTGCCTTGATGGCGGTTATCGTTATTTCCGCCGTGTTACTTAGCATCACCTTTTCGGTGAGCGCTGGCGGATATTTCACCCGTTTTAACGTGCTGAACGGCGAGTTCAAGCGCATTTCTTTGGGCTTGGCGGAGTCCTGTGTTGATGTGGCGCTGCTCAAGATCGGCGAGCAGTATACTACCTATACAGGCAACGAAACAATTCCTGTGGGCACGCAAAATTGCAAGATTGACCCTATTACATACGCGCCCGATCCGGGCGGCAATCCGAATAAAAAAATTGCGAGCATTTCCACGACCGCAAGTTACGAAGGAGCGTTTAGTAGCATGCAGATTTCTGCAACGGCGCAAAATCCAGCCGCATCGCCGATATTCTACGGCACCATAACCGTGGTAACGCACGTGATAAACGATTCCGGCGGGGTAAAGCAAGCGGGCGATTTTACCATGAGCGCTCCGGGTGGCACGCCGAATTCTTTTGCGGGTTCGGAGAGCGGCGTTTTTGTCTATGTGAATCCCGGCAGTTATAGCGTTACCGAGGCGGGTATGAGCGGATACAGGCAAAGCGCTTCCGCCGGTTGCGCGGGCACAGTTCTTTCTGCCCAAAATAAAGTTTGCACATTTATAAATGACGACATGCCTACTTCAGCAAAACTCACTGTTATCGCAAATTTTACAAATGATAACGGCGGTACCAAACAGCCGAGCGATGCGAGTTTAACGCTGGATGGCGTTTCCGTAGTTTCCGGCCAAACTGTTACGCTTACGCCGGGGACGCATACGGCAAGCGGAGCGGCTCTTGCGGGCTATTCTGCGTCGCCCTGGGGATATAATTGCGCGGGGAATGGCTCGATTACGCTCGCCGCGGGAGACAACAAGACCTGCATTATTAACTACGATGATGATCCGCCGCCCAGTCTTGGAGATTGCGCGGACACGGTAATGATACTTTCCACTGGCATGAGTTTTCCGGATCGGCAAAATGAAGGCACGGCGGCGAAAACACTCCTTGATCTATATCGCGCAGTAGCGCCGATTCCATATGCGGGCGTTGGGAGTTTCGGCGGTCTCGATGGAGCGGATGCATCCGTGCCCGATGGCAGCGCTGCCTCACAATTCAAATCGGGCTTGCTCACAAATGTTTATGGAAATAAATCGCCGGCAAGCGGGCTGTACAGCACCATAAACGCGATCGCTGGCCTCAACTCGAGCGGTCACACCAATATTTCTTTGGCAATCACCGTTGGCAATAACGAACTAAACAGCTCCCGCCACATTGCAGGGCATAAAATGGTGCTTGTCCTGGTTTCCGATGGCAAGCCGAATCGTCCCTCGACGAATGACCAGCTCCCACTTAATGCCGCTGACACGGCAAAATTAGGAGGCACTGATATATATACCGTTCATTTTGGGACTCTTTCCGGTCGGGATCTCGTGGCGCATCTCGCGAGCGGCAATGTACCTGTTCCTGGTCATCAGGACGGATCGGCAAACGATCAGGCGACCCCGGCGGCTGAAAATGCCGACGGAGACCACTTCTTTATTTCCCCGTCGTCGGCGGATATGCCTGCAATTTTTGACACCATTGCGCGCCTAGCTTGCCCAGCAATCAACAACCCGCCTCCACCGCCTCCGCCCACGACCGCTACGGTGGCTGTGATCACGCGCGTTGTGAACGATAACGGCGGCACCGCCCAGCCAAGCGATTTTACTATGAATATTTCCGCGACTAATCCATCGCAAAGTGCTTTTGCGGGCGTCGACTCGCCGGGAGTTAATGTGATAGTGAGCCCGGGCAGTTACAGCGTGGATGAGGCCTCATTTCCCGGCTACACGAAGAATGTGGGAGGAAGTTGTTCCGGCAGTGTTGTGGCCGGTGAAACCGTAACATGCGTGATTACAAACGATGATCTCCCGCCTCCGTCTCCGCCTCCACCGCCGCCTCCACCGCCGCCACCGAATATCGCTATCGACGCATGGCATGAAACCCCGTAAATGTTCACCCTTGCGGAAAATTCTGCGCGATGATATAAATCACGCGTATTTAGGGAAAGGTCGAAAAGCGAAAAAACAGCGAATTAATGAATAAAATCAACAAAAATCAGGGCTTTACTCTCATTGAAATCCTTGTGGTTATTGGCATTATTGCTATCTTGGCCGCAATTGTGCTTATCGCGATCAACCCTGCCAGGCAGTTTGCACAGGCGCGAAATTCGCAGCGTACGAGCAATATGAATACGATCATAAATGCCATAGGCCAGAATATGGCGGACAATAAAGGGCTTTTCAAATGTGCGTCTGCGATCCCAACTACTGCTGCAGATATTGTAAAAGGAGGTGTTGACCTTCGTCCCTGCCTCGTTCCAAATTATATTGCAGAGATGCCGGTTGACCCAACTAATGGTACCAACACCTGTGTTGATACTGTCCCTGGTGACTGTGCTAGTGGTTCCTACGATACTAAGTATAATGTCGTGATGGACGCATTTACGCAACGCATTACGGTAAGTGCTCCTTCTGCCTTGGCTGCTTCTGAACTTAGTCAGACAATCTCAACCACCCGCTAAATACCGATGCGATACGCAAAAAAACTCCTCCGACCGCGGGGAGTTTTTTGTTTGTTGGCTGCATGGAATATTTCGAACTACTTGATAGTTGTTTTAATTGGGCGGGTATAGATATAATAGGGCATGCGAAAGAACTATATTTTCACTTTGGCTCTTGCGATCATTGTTGCCGCTGTTGGCTTCTCGAGTATGCCGCTCGCCGCGCAAGCAGCGACAGACACCACGCCACCTTCGAGGCCACTCACGCCTTCCGCGTCGATCACGGCGACGCACCAAATCCTAGTAGGATGGGGCGCGTCAACGGACAACATAGCAGTTGCCGGTTACCGCTTGTATAGGAATGGGGAACTGGTCGCGAACACTCCGAATACCTCGTTTATTGACGCCGCTCCCTCGGGCCAACTTTACACGTACGCCGTCGCTGCCTATGACGCGGCCGGGAATGTCTCGCTGCAATCGCCAAATTCAGGACCGATCTCCCTCGTAAAAGACACAACGCCGCCTACAACGCCGAAAAATCTCGTGGCGTCGGCATCGAATTCGGCCGCCACGCTTTCGTGGAGCGGAGCGACGGACGATGTTGGCGTCACGGGATATTATCTGTATCGAGACAACGCGCAACTTATAATTTCCACGACAACTCCTTTCGTGGCGCTTACCTACACCGACAAAAATCTCACGTCCGGGAGCGCCTACTCATACACCGTCGCGGCATACGATGCAAGCGGAAATATCTCGGCACGTTCGAGCGCGGTTATCGTAACGACATCGAACGATGTTACTCCTCCGCTCATGCCCGCGATCACAACCACTTCGGCAAAGTCGGAGAAAGAAATCGATCTGGTCTGGAAACCAACGACGGATAATACCGGAGTCGTCGGCTATTACGTGTATAGAAATGGAAGCAAAATCGACAACGTTTCTTCGACTCGCACCGAGTATGCGAGCATAAATCTCACAGCGGACACCATTTATACATACTCGATCGCCGCTTACGACGCGGCGGGAAATATTTCCGTGCTAAGCAACGAGGTTACCGCGACGACATTGCCCCACGACACAAGTCCGCCGAGTGTGCCGCGTTTCCTCGATGCAACGGCAGTCTCTGGGTCAGAAATCGATCTTTTGTGGCCGACTTCCACGGATGATATAGGCGTAGTGGGGTATTATGTATTCAAGAATGGGACCCAGGTGGGAAGTGTTGCCTCGACTTCGTATCGGGTCATGAATCTGGCAACGAGTACGACATATTCCTTTGCGGTCAAGGCATACGATCTGGCAGGAAATATTGCGCCGGTGGCCACGGTGAGCATAACTACGCTCGCAACAAACCCTGCGCAAATTTCCGTTCCTGCGGTCAATCCGGCGTCGACGTTTTCTTTGGGACATGCAACATCGACCGCGCAAACGAAAAATAAAGTTGCGACCGGAAATACTGTTCCTGTCGAGTCAAAAACTGTTTTAACCGGAGGAGGAACCAAGCACGCCACTTCTTCTCCGCAAACAAACAATCAGAAACCGCAAGGATTTTTCGCTCGACTGTGGAAAGCAATAATTTCCTTCTTTGGCGTGAAATGAGTTGTGTGATCGTGCCTGTCTCAGTATTTCATGGGCATGATTTTTGAAAGTTGAAAAAACTCCCGACAGCGGGAGTTTTTTGATTCAAGCCTATTTTCATCACTATCGAGGTTACGCTTTTTTTGCGTAATCAACCATGCCCGTAATGTCCAAGGCTACTACCGGTTCGCTTCCAACAACCCATGCGTCGTGTCCCGGCGGCACAACGCCGATATCCCCAGGCCCGAATTCTTTTTCCGTACCATCGTTCATTTTCACGTGTAATCGTCCGGAGAGGTGATAACTGGTATGAGAGGCTTGGCAGCTTTCGGTTTTCACGATCGGCTTTACACTTTCCGACCATTTCCAGCCAGGTTCGAACGTCGCAAGTCCGAAAGTAGCTCCTTCCAGTTTTACTAAATCTACTTTTCCTTTCGGAAATGTTCGCGTTTCTTCCGGCGAGCGTATACTTTTTTTCTGTATCTGCATAATATAAAAATTTATATTTCCGACCTTTTCTTGTGTGTAGTATATCGCAACTAGGTGAATAAAATATTAATTTCGCGCATGCGTGGGGTTTAAATACTTGGCTTGTGCCGTGGTTTGAGGTATAAATTTAAAAGAAGTCGGGGTATGGCTGGGTAGCTCAGTGGTAGAGCATGCGTTTCATAAGCGCAGGGTCGTGGGTCCGATCCCCACCCCAGCCACAAAGTTCGGCGGGCAAGTAAGCGGCCGGCCGTGGGTTCGGTGCTCTTTCCCCCGACGCATCTGAATCAACAGGAGTCGAACCAAAAATAAAAGCCCGAATGACATTTTCGGGATTTCTGTGTATTCCAAAATTTGTACGGCATGGTAGCGTAAAGGAAGCGGATTGAAAAAAGATTGGAGGTGAGAAGTATGGCTACAAACACGCAGACAAACGGTTATAGTTCTATGCTGAACCGCCACTGTTACCATGTCACGAAAGGCGCAAAAAAGGTCGGCGCTGTAGTCCAGCAAAGCGGAATTGCGGACAAGGTAAATTTTGGACTCACAGGCAGAGGCGACAGCCACAGACATATACGGATAACGTTTACCGAGCAGGGTTTAAAACTTGTCGTTGACGGAGAGTCCGAACGGCAGGACATTCACGTCGTTACCAAAGAGCCTCGTTCGCTGGGAGCGCTTCTATTCAAGAAGTTTCCGGGACTCGTGGAAATAAGGTAGTAGGCAAAAGATGTTGTTAAAATTCAAGCGCCTGTCATTTCAAAGATGACAGGCGCACTTTTTCCGCAACAGATTTTTAAAATTCGTGTCGCCGAACCGCATACTTATTAACCGTCATTTTTGCAAAACGTCATTACGGAGATAAAAATCGCCTCCGTCGAGTTTCGATGGAGGCGTTGCGATTGTGGCTAGGGTTTTTTGTCCTAAAACTCGTAGGAGAGCAGGGCAAGGCCCGGCGAGGGTTCTTTCTTGTCTATTGCGCGCAGCTCGCAATTCTTTTCGTTTTCGTCGATTGCGGTTATAGCTCGGCGATTAATCCTCATACTTCCAGGCATAAGCGCGCAGCCGCAGAGCGATAGGGCAGCGAGTAACAGCGCCGCCGACAGAAGTGCTTTCATGACTTTTTTCACCCCCTTTCGTTCGGGGTTTTATGCTGATCAGAAGTATAGCCATTTTCACATTTTATTCAACAAGTTTAAGGTATGGTATCATTTGTTTTTATATTGCTAACCATGGTTGTTATAGAAACGGAAAATCTGATAAAAAAGTTTAACGGTGTCGCCGCGGTTGACGGGCTCTCCATGCAAATTCACGAAGGGCAGATTACGGGGCTTTTGGGGCCGAACGGAGCGGGGAAGACAACGACCATCCAGATGCTTCTGGACTTAATCACGCCGACCAGCGGTGTGATAAAGATTTTCGGAAAAGACATGCATCGCCACCGCGAAGAAATTTTGGGCAGGATTAATTTTTCCTCGCCATACGTCGCGCTACCGGGCAATTTGAAGGTATGGGAAAATTTGGCGACGTTCGCGCGGCTCTACGGTGTCGCGGACATAAAAAAGAAAATCAATGACCTCGCCGATTTTTTCGAGATACGAGATTTGCTTCCCAAAATGACCTCCAGCCTTTCGACGGGGCAGCTTACCCGGCTTAATCTCACGAAGGCGCTTTTGAACGATCCGGAGCTTCTGCTTTTGGATGAGCCGACTTCCTCGCTCGATCCCGACATCGCGGACAAGACCCGGTCGATGCTGAAGCGGATCCAGAAAGAGCGTAAAGTCAGTATTTTGTACACGTCGCACAACATGGAAGAAGTGGAGGAATTGTGCGAGCGGGTTATTTTTATCAGCAACGGGAAGCTCAAAGACGACGGCACGCCTGCGGAGCTTATCAAAAAATATGGACACGAGGATCTGAACGACGTGTTTTTGGCGATAGCGAGGGAACATGATAAATAACTAGCAACTTGTAACTGGTAACAAAAATGACAAACAACTTAGTACAAAAGATACAACTGGTAACCGAAGATGCTTATGATAAATAACAAGAGAACTTTATAACAAAATGAACCACGAATTCGTAACAAAAAAGACAAAGGTCAATAATAGTTCCAAGTTGTACGTTAAAAGTTTCAAGTTATTCATATGAAATGGCACAGAATTAAGGCATTGCTCTTGCGGCATTTATATCTCTATCAGCGGAGCTTCCCCCGTATCATGGACATTCTCTATTGGCCGGTTATGGAACTCTTGCTTTGGGGATTCATCAGCATCTATGTGGGGAAACTGAACGTCGGAGGATTCAACGTTGTTACCGTACTTTTGGGAGCGGTGATATTTTGGGATTTGCTTTCCCAATCGCAGCGCTCCGTATCCGTCGCTTTTTTGGAAGATGTGTGGGAAAGAAATTTCCTGAATATTTTCGTCACACCACTCCGTATCAGCGAATTCTTGACCTCGACGGTCATATTGGCGTTCGTCCGGATTCTCATGACCGGCGCAGTGATGGGCATTCTCGCGGCGCTCTTCTATAAATTCAACATTTTCATTTTAGGATTTTATCTTGTGCCTTTCATGCTCAATCTTTTGGTGTTCGGCTCGACCTTGGGATTTTTCACGACCGCGATCATTTTGCGGTACGGGACATCGGCGCAGGTACTAGCCTTCGGATTTCTTTTCCTGCTCCAACCCTTTAGCGCCGTGTTTTATCCGGTATCGGTGCTTCCGTCATTTGTTCAGCCGATCGCGTACGCCCTGCCTTCGACATATGTGTTCGAAGGCATGCGCTCGGTCATCACAACCGGCGTGTTCCCCGTCGGTACGTTTGCGCTTTCGATCGTGTCCAATCTGATATACCTCGTGCTCGTCCTTTGGTATTTCTATAGAATGTTTGCGGTCGTGAAGGTAAAGGGACGGCTGATGAAGCTGGACTAGGGAGCTTTATAAAAATCGCGATTTGCCCGCCCGAACGTACCGTTCGGTACGGGCGGGCTTCGTTGCGGGCCCCTGTGTCTCGGTCAGCGTATTTCTATAATACGTCTTCTTTGTCACTTCCCCGCGCCTCGCATCTCATCTATTTTATCAAGCTCCCGTTACCCGGCTTTGCTTGGAATCTGATGCGCGTTTTAGTTTGACTTACGCTTTACAAGAGAATAGATTATAGGCGCACTGTTCACAATTTAACAAAAGGAAACCATATGAATGCTGGAGAGGAGAGGGAATACGAACGGCAGGAAAAACTTCGAGAAGTCCAGAACGCGGTCCATAAGTTCGAGGATGAACTTATAGACGATCTTAATTTTTCGAACATGAATCGTCGCGACAGGTATATGCAGTTGCTGTCCGTATTCCTTGGAAAAATCCGAGAAGACTTCGTACCACTCGATGATGTTTTTTTCGATTTCGTAGACAACGCGCTCTTGCCTGGGCTAAAGCAATTCTCGAAGACACCAGAGGAGTTGCGTTTCATGCAGGCAAAAACGATGGAAATTTTTGTTGGAACGATCCTGAACGAATCGGCATGGGAACTGCACGGCCAAGAGCAGTTCTCCCCAGAGAAAATCTATGGGAAAGGCAAAACGAGGACATCGCCGGTGCATTGACAACGCTTGCGGGAAGCGTTTATACTAAACCAGTTCGTCCTTCATAGGGGTTGAACGACGGGAACGAGGAGGGTGCGGTTCATTGCGAACTCACCCTCTTTTTATTTATCCGTAACCGGCTCATCTTCGCGATCCTTGCGTCAATTTTTTGGAGCAATCCTTGAGATAGTAGTCTGCTCGCGGTAGGATAGTTAGAACATCGATTAATAATTTAGGAACCGATGACCCCAGAAAACAAAGAAATAGACAGAGGACACATCCACCCGATTTCGCGGGCGATTTTGGAGATTCGCGGAATTTTTGCAGAACTCGGTTTTGAAATTGCGTTTGGGCCGGAGATGGAAACCGAGTGGTACAATTTTGATGCTTTAAATATGCCGTCCGATCATCCGGCGCGGGATATGCAAGACACGTTCTGGTTGAAGCACCCAGAAAATTTCCAATTTCCAATTTCCAATTTCCACAAGGGGTCAGGGGTCAGGAGCGACCGAAAAGTGCTT
>CAYZZK010000016.1:0-12234 GCA_964483045.1 uncultured Candidatus Saccharibacteria bacterium | reverse complement strand
CCCGCAGGTGTTCGCAAACGGAGGCGATCGAAAGCCCGACGGAGATCCGGTGCCTGAAGTAGTTGTGTGCGAAGAACTTGATATCGAAATGGCTTATAACGTCGGACGCGGCGGCAAAGTCCAGTCGAGTTCCTGGCTGGTGGACAGGTATCGGAAAAATAAGGCGCAAAAGAACGATTAGAAATGGCCGGCGAACAGAAGAAAATATTCATTCCGACCAAAAAACTGAAGAACGGTTTCGAGATTCCCGAATACGGCCTCGGTACATGGCAGATGGGCGGCAGATTCGAAAGAAATTTATCTAATAATGATGCCGCCGATATTTCCGCGATTCAAGCTGCGATTAAGCTGGGGGTGACGCATATTGATACGGCTGAAATATATGCGAATGGGCATGCGGAGGAACTTGTAAAAGAAGCCATACGAGAAGGAAAGTTCGATCGCGCAAAATTATTTATCGTTTCAAAAGTAGAGGGGGCACATCATAACTACGAAGGAGTGCGTGCTTCATGTAAAGCGAGCTTGAAGCGTCTTGGACTGGAATATCTCGATTTATATTTGCTCCACGAGTATACAAGTGAGTTTCCTCTCAAAGAAACTATGCGTGCGATGGAAGAGCTCAAACAAGAAGGACTTATTCGCAACATCGGAGTTTCGAACTTCGGTGTTGCGCATTTACAGGAAGCTCAAAGGTACAGTTCATATCCAATTGTGTGCAATCAAGTCCATTACAATCTCCGGGTTCGAGAAATTGAAAAAGAGGGACTTCTCGAGTTTTGTCAGCAGAATGATGTTATGGTTGTCGCATACCGTCCTACGGAGAAAGGGAGTTTGTGGCAAAACCAGCCGCTTATGATCGCCATGTCAAAAAAGTACGGGAAAACTCCCGCACAGATTGCGCTCAATTGGCTCATTTCACAAAAAAATGTAGTTACGATCGTAAAAACTCGGAGCGTCGAGCATCTTCAGGAAAATCTAGGCGCGCTTGGGTGGCAGCTTGAGCGTGACGACGTAGAAAAACTAAGGCGAGAATTTCCCGACCAACTCGAAGTTTCGGATGTTATTCCGCTGGGTTAGATTAATCGAGATTTTTTTTAAATCTCCGCCAGAGTTTTCCTAATTCCTTCCCGCAGTTTTATTTGCGGTTCCCAGCCGAGGATTTTTTTGGCTTTCCGAGCGTCGAGCGCTATTTGGTACACCTCGCCCTTCCGATAGGGTGCGTAGATGGGCTTGCCCTCGAATTTAATTTCCTTCGCGATCGCGTTGAATATCATGTCGTCGGTCACTTTTTTGCCCCAGCCGATGTTTATAATTTCGTTTTTGCCTTTGGCAAGGGCGATCTCATTTGCCCGTGCGATATCTGCAACATGCGTGTAGTCACGGGCTTTCGTGCCGTCGCCGAAAATCGTGGGACGTACCCCGGCTTTCATGAGGCCGCCGAAGATTGCCACAACTCCGGCTTCGCCTTTCGGATTCTGCCTCGGGCCGTATACGTTGGGATATCGGAAAATAATATAGTCGAAGCCGTATTGCCGCGCGTAGAATTTGATTACTTCTTCGCCGAGGAATTTCGAAAGACCATAGGGAGAAAGAGGAATCGGCGGAGTTTGCTCGTCCGCGGGAATTTTTTTGGGTTCTCCGTAAATCGCGCCGCCAGTGGAGGAGAAAATAAATTTCCTGCGGCTGCCTTTTCCATATTTTCCGAAAGCGAGTAATATATTTGTGGTGCCCAAAACATTTACCTCAAGCGTCGGCAGGGGATTTTTGAGGGACTTTACAACCTCGGCGATCGCGGCGTGGTGACTTACGACTTCCGGTTTTGCTTTTTTGAAGATATTTTCAATCTGGTCGAGATTTCTGATATCCGCCTTGTAAAATTTTGCCCCGCTCGGAACGTTTTTGGTGAATCCCGTCGCGAGATTATCGATGATCGAAACCGAGTGGCCGGCTTTAATGTAGCAATCCGCGATGTGCGATGCGATGAAACCCGCTCCGCCCGTGATTAGAATTTTTTTCTTCATTAGGAATTTACAAAGAAGGCTCTTATGGTTTTTATAATAATAGCAAGATCGAGAATAATTGACCTGTTTTTGATGTAGTAAATGTCATATTGGAGCTTTTCGTATGAATCGGCGTCGGGTGCGTCATAGCTGTGATTGATCTGTGCCCAGCCCGTGACTCCCGGAAGGATAAGATTGCGTATATCGAAATAAGGAATTTTTTCTTTAAGCACCGAAACGAATTCGGGGCGCTCGGGGCGAGGGCCGACAAAGGAAAGATTGCCCTTCATGATATTTATAAGCTGGGGGAATTCATCGATGTGGGTTTTGCGGAGGATGTTTCCGATGGGTGTGACGCGCGCATCGTTTGTTCCCGACCATTGCGCTCCGTTTTTTTCGGCATCCGTGCGCATCGTCCGGAATTTAAAGAGCGTGAATTCTTTGCCGCTTTTTCCCACGCGGGTTTGCTTGTAAATCAGGGGCCCGGGCGAAGTCGTTTTTATTGCGAGCGCGACGCAGAGTTCGATTGGCAAGAGAAGTATTTGGAGCACGAGGGCTGTGATGATTTCAACAGCCCGTTTGAGCTGATCGTAGAATTTCGCGCGGTTAACAACGTGTTCCAGAAACCACGTTTCGTCAACCTCGGCAAGCGGTATTTTTCTCATGATCATTTCGTAGAAATTGACGAGATCCCGTATTTCGATTCCTTCGCCGAGAAGCTTGTACAATTCGCGGGCAAGCGCTTCGTTGTGTTTGAGATGTCGGGGGATGACAATGGCATTCGCGTTGTGGCGTGCGATCATATCCCGTACCGATGTTTCGATATGCGGAGTGTCTTCGTTGATCCGCGAGGCGATCTGATATCCGAACTGCGGGTTCACCGATATGAGCGCTGCGATTTCTTCGGCTCCTCTCGAGCTCCCTACGAGCAGTACCTTGTTCGGCGCAATTCCGGATGCCGCGTATGCGTTAAATGTACGCCGCCAGAATCCCTCGATGAGCGCGAAAATTGCCGTAAAAATAAACAGATTCGTTTTGGGAGCGATGTTCGTCGGTAAAAAATAAAAAAGAATTGCGGTCAAAATGCCGCTTAAGGTTATTGCAAGCGCCAGTGTTTTGAAAAAATCCAAATTATTTCTTAGCGACTTTAGCTCATAGATTCCGGATATATAAAAAATAATTATCCACGCGATAAAAACTACGGTGAATGGAATCGCGTGAAAATTCAAAAACTGGCTATAAAAGTCTCCATCATAACGGAGTATGAGCGTGAGGAAAATGCTCGCGTAGAGCGCTATAACGTCTCCGATAAAAAGAAAGAACACTTTTGCGTTGGCCGGGTTCATGACTTAAGAAAGCGCGTAAAACGGTTTGATAATGAGAAGATATATGTTTGCAAGGGCGTTGATGATTGTTAAGAAAGTGGTGGCGATGTGAGAGTAGTTGGCAACGACGCCGAGAGCCGCAATCGTACAGAGAAATGCGCCGAGCCAATCCAGAATTATTTTTCGGCGGAGAAGCATCCTGTAGCCGGGGGCAATGCGGGCGAGTAATTTATATTTAATAATGCAGCAGGTAAAAAGCAGTGCGGCAATTATGGTGAATCCGAGCGGGTGCTCGAATTGCGTCGCCAGGGAAAGGTAGATACATATGATGATGAAGTCAATATTCTTTTGGCTTGAAGCGTCGGGCGGCGTGATGGTCGCAAAAACTCTCACGGAAAAATATGTATTAACGACCAGAATCGCGTAAAAAAATATAAGCGGCCATGCAGTCGCCCAATTGTGCACCAGAATTGCTGCGGCGAGCACTCCAAAAGAACCGAATCCAAGCGTTGCTGCAATTGCTCGCTCGCGGGCGAGGGGGGTATACAGCTGTCGGCTTTCGGGGTCGAGTTGAACGCGTCTTAATAATTTGTGTGCGGCGAGATTCTCCATTGTTTCGAAGCGATTCATCGTTACAAATCTATCCAATCAAAAGCAATAATCGTACTAGCGAATGTCTTTATATGCCCGAGTGAACGGTTTATGAAACAATACCTCCCAAATAAAATTCAGTCCATACCTGATGAATGTGCTTAGAATTCCCTGATCGCGCAGGCGCCGCCCGGAACCGTAGATAAAAAAGTTCATTTTAAATACGACTTTTCCGAGTTTGCTTAACCGCCGGGCAATATTGGTATCTTCGCCATAAAAATCGATCGCAGTATCAAATCCGCCTAGATTCTGCAGCGTTTCTTTTTTCGCTATAAAGTTAGCCCCGAGCACCATGTATCCGACCACGCGATAGGTGATTGGCGCGAAAAGATACCAGCATGTTTCGGCGAGCAGCTTGTCGAACCATGGGAGATCGTGATAGCGGAACGGGCCGCTTAGGCACACCATATCGGGGCGACGAGAAAATTCCTTGAGCGCAACGCGGAGCCACTGCGCCGGAACTTTGGAATCCGCATCTATGTACGCGATCAAGGTGCCGGTGGCTTCGACGAGGCCTCGTTGCCTGGCTCGCGTGAGGCCCTTGTTTGGTTCCGAAACCACTCGCACGCCCGGATATTTCCCGGCCACTCCTTTTGTATTATCGGTACTTGCATTGTCGATGACGATCACCTCCGTATCGCTTTCAAATCCTTTTCGGGTTTCAAATATCGATTCAAGGCATTCGCCGAGATATTTTTCCTCGTTGTGGGCCGGTATGACGAAACTCACTTTCATTATTCAAGCGAGATTATGCATTTTTAGCGTACCGTATTGTTTCTTCATATATTTTTTCCCATTGGTCTGCGATCCGCGGAGCGGAAAATTGAAGTGAATATTCCCGCGCACCCTTGCCGAGTTTTTTCTGGATGTCCTTGTGTTTATAAAGAAAGATTATTTTTTTAGCAAGGGCTTTTTCGTCTCCTGGAGCAATTAAGATACCGTTTTCGCGATGTATATATTCCGGAAGCGCCCGAGCTCGCACTCCGATGATGGGAAGGCCGCATGCCATGGCCTGCATCATAACCAAGCTTTGTGTATCTGCGGTGCTCGTGATCGCAAACACTTCGCTCGCGTTATATGCTTCGGCAAGATAAGGCTTCGAAAGCACTCCCAGAAATTTCGCCGAATTTTCTAGGCCGAGCGAGCGAGCCAGGGAACGAAGTTTTTTTTCATGCGACCCGCCGCCCGCGATCACTAGCTCTATTTCGGGAATGGTTTCTTTCGCGGCGGCGACGGCTTTAATGATAATGTCAATATTTCTTTCTTCGGCGAGACGGCCGGCGTGGATGACGGTGAATTTCGAAAAGCCGAGTTTCTTTTTTAGCTCCAGCCGGCGGGGAGAAGGAGAAAACGTTGACGTGTCGACCGGATTCGAAACTACTTTTGTCCGCCCGTTAAATCCAAAGTGCCTCATTTCGTCCACAACAGATTTTGAAGGCATGGTTACAAGCGTACATTTTTCGTAAAACCAACTCACATATCGAATAAGTAGATTTTCGATAGAGCGGGAATGCACGGGCGCGTAGCGGACAAATTCTTTTACGGCGGTGTGGTTCGTGCCGACAATCGGCACCTTGAGTATTTTTGAAGCAATGAGAGCTTCGAGGCCCAGAGTGAAAAAAAGCTGCGTGTGAATTATGTCTGGCTTGAATCGCCTGATGCCCAGCCACCGGAGCCCCGTCGGCACAACCACCCTTCCTTGTCCCGTTCCTGTGCCATAGGGGAGGGAGAAAAATCTGGTAATTTTTATATTCCCGCCAAGCGAAATTTCTTCCATGGGCAATCCAATCTTTTTGTAATTTGCAGTCGAATAGCGCGGAACGTAAAAATTAATAACGTGCCCGCGCGCGCCCAACTCTTTGGCAAGAGAGATGATCGAGTCGCTGATGCCCGAAAGCTCCGGATAAAAATTGTCTGAAAATATTGCGATACGCACTACTGTATGTGCTCAATTTTCTTCGCGAGCTTTTTCGTAAATTTCCGATATGCGTAGGATATAGCTAGGAAGCTTATGACTATAACAAATATAAAAAGCCCGCCATACTCCGTGTAATGCAATATCAGTTCATAGGCAGTGCCAAAATAATATCCGAGAAGGAGAAAGAGGAGGGAGGTGGGAAATGCGACAACGATGCTCCACAGCGTGTATTTTCGGAGAGGCACGCGGGCCATGCCCGCCGCTATGAGGCCCGGAGTCGCAAGAAAAGGGACGAGTTTCACGAACGCCAGGGTTTTGCCGGCATGATTTTCGTACAGCTTTTCAAGCTCATTCATTTTCCCGACACTTATCTTAAAGTAGCGGCCATATTTTTTTACCAACTTTTCAACGAGATGTTCCCTTCCCAGGAAACCGATCGCATACAAGAGCGCGTCAGGCACCAAATTTCCGATGATAGAAATAAGGAAAACGATCCAAATATTGAAAACTCCAAACGCTGCGGCAAAGGCGCCCGCGGAGGTGACCGCCGGGCCGCCCAAAACCATCGCGATGCACATCAGAAAGTAGCCGCCCGGGCTATCGGTCCATGATGCTGGTTGTGAAATTGAAGCGATGTCCATCAACTTTATTCTACATTATTAACACTAGGAAACAAAAAATGCGGAGAGCTTTTTGGTGCTCGGGACGATTACACTCAATTTTCTAAGATGGTATAATTATACCCATGAAGAGAATGCTTGCCGGGCATAAAGATTTTTGGACTCCGCAGCATAGAAGCTCGCTTTATCTCGGGATATTTCTTTTGCTTTTAAGTTTTATGATTCAAGTCGGGGCGGGGCAGTACTCAATTAAGAAGGCGGCGCTCTCCGGCTTTACCGGCGACATATTGCTTGATAATCTCCCGACTCTTAATCTCGATTTCATTATTGTACAGGGAGCAATGTATTTCTGGCTCTTTTCAATGATCCTTCTTATTTCCCGGCCCAGATATCTTCTTTTCGCGCTTAAGGCAATCGCGCTCTTCGTCGTCTGCAGGGCATTTTTCATCAGTCTTACGCACATAGGTTTCTATCCGAGCCAGGCGGTTTTTGACGGCAACGGATTGCTCAACCACATTTACAATCGCCTCATTTACGGAGGCGAGTTTTTCTTTTCTGGCCATACAGGGGCGCCGTTTCTACTGGCCTTGATTTTTTGGGATGATGAGCCGTGGCGCAAATTTTTCCTTGTGGCGACCGTGGTTTTCGGCGCAAGCGTTCTGCTTGCGCACGTTCACTATTCGATAGACGTATTTGCGGCGCCCTTTATCGCATACGGAGTTTTCAGGATCGCGGCAAAAATCTTCCGAAGCGATTATCTTTTGCTGACCAGGACGCACGAGAACCCACTGTGACACCACTACGATATCGGCCGGGTTTATACGGTTGGTGCATTGACGAGAGGGCGTGTTGACACAAAAACGGTAACCCTGCTAAACTTTTTGGCATGTCCCCGCAGGAAATGGAAAAAAATATTTCTGCGGGTTCATAGATGGCGTTTTTTAGGATACTTTGCGATAATTCGTAGCGTCGAGGTTCGATATAAGAAATTTTATTGCCTAACGGGATATGGAAGAAAAAAATTTAGAAGGAGAAGTTCAGGGGACGGTTCTGCAGCCAGAAAAAAAGAAGGATTATTTTTTGCCGATAAGCATTCTTATTGCCGGAATGATGATTTCCGGATCGGTTATATATCTTGTTCATAAAGGCCCGGCCAGCGGTTCTGCCGAAAAGAATCTGGCCGCACCAGCCGCGCAGTCCTCCGGGAATGTGATGGCAGTGGCCGATCGGGATGTAATTTTGGGCGATCCCAATGCGCCGGTTACCATTGTTGAATATGGCGATTATCAGTGCCCATTTTGCGAGAAGTTTTTTTCTGAAACCGAACCCTTGATCCGGGAAAAATATGTGCAGGCGGGCACGGTACGGATGATATACAGAAACTTCGCTTTTCTCGGGCCGGAGTCGGTGAATGCCGCCGAGGCATCCGAGTGCGCCAAGGATCAAAAGAAGTTTTGGGCGTTTCATGACGAACTGTACAAAAAAGAAGGGCTGGATAGTTCGGAGAACAACGGGAACCTAAATCGAGATTTATTTCTGACGATTGCCAAGGATGTCGGTTTGAATGTCGATGCCTTCAAGAGCTGTATTGACAGCAAGAAATATGCGGCCGTCGTTCAAAGCGAAGTCACCGCCGCGAAAAATGCAGGGGTTGACTCTACCCCCATGTTCTTTATCAACGGACAGGAGGTGAGAGGCGCAATGCCATACGAAGGGCCTTCGGGCTTTAAATCGATCATTGATGGTGTTCTCAAGACGGCATATAACTAATGCTAGTATTTGGGGAAAGTCGCAAGGTCGCATTATAAAAATAACTTAACAATATGGACAATCAATTCCAGAAGGAGCGGATAACCCATACTGCCGGAGATGCGGATGGCTGTACCGGAGGATGGGTTTGCTCAAAGTGTTCTTCTCCTATAGATCGGCTGCCGTTCAAACCCGATCCAGGAAGGTTGAATCAGCTCGTATGCCTCAATTGCTATAAAGAAAGAAAGCGAGCAGCGGGGTATTAGCGCAACGATCCGACTTATGCTGTACGGCGAGCGCCAATACAGTAATCAGTCGCAGGTCTCATGGCTAATAGGTGAAATCAATGGGTTGACCCGCGCTTTGCGGACGGGTAAAATTGGAAAATGGCTCTGAACTGGATCATGGCTTTTCTCGGAATCTGGGCAATGGCTTCTCCTTGGGTGTTGGGATTTTCAAGCATCTCGATCGCTAAGTGGAACAGCTTGATTACTGGTCTCGTCGTGGTGCTTTTTAACGTCTGGATAATTTTTGGAGATACCGCCGATATGGAAGTTGGCAGCGGCGAGCCGAAGAAAGGTCGGATCGACTCGAAAACAAAAGCATAGTTTATTTATCACAAGCTGCATGGCAAACGTAAAAATATATTCAACGCCGAGCTGCGTTTATTGCAAAATGGCGAAAGAGTTTTTCGCAAAAAACAATATTAAATATACCGAATACGATGTCGCCGAAGATGAAAAGGCGAGAGAAGAAATGGTGAACGCCTCTCATCAGCTCGGGGTACCCGTCATAGATATAGACGGGCAAATCGTGGTTGGTTTTGATAAAAATACGCTCGCGGATATTTTGGGGGTTAATGTCGGCTAGGGTTTAGCTTTGCCCGAAGGATACGCCCGAGAGGGATTTTTTATTTGTATGTATGACCTCATTATCATCGGCGGAGGCCCCGGTGGCGTAGCTGCCGGCGTCTATGCCGCCAGAAAAAAAATAAAAACGCTTCTTATTACCGAAAGCTTCGGTGGCCAATCATTGGTTTCCGCCGAAGTAAAAAACTGGATCGGCACGAAAACCGTGTCCGGTTTTGATTTGGGTCGGATGCTTGAGGAACATCTCCGGGATCAGGAAGATATTGAAATTATGACAGCAGACGTTGTTACCGGCATCGAAAAGTCCGGGAATGGGTTTATGGTTGCGATAAAAGGCGGAAAAAATTTTGAAACTCGCTACGTTCTTCTTGCTGCGGGAAGCAGGCACCGAAAGCTCGGCGTGCCCGGCGAGAAGGAGCTCGATGGCAGGGGAGTGGTCTATTGCTCCACGTGCGATGCCCCTATTTTTAAAAATAAAGTGGTCGCGGTCGTGGGCGGAGGCAACGCAGGGCTCGAAGCGGTGCACGATCTGTTTCCGTATGCATCGAAGATTTATTTGATCATCCGGTCGAATTCAATGAAGGGCGACCCGATAACACAGGAAAAAATCAAAGCCAATCCGAAGGTTGAGATTATCTATAATGCTTTGACGCAAAAAGTTCTCGGGGACAAGTTTGTGACCGGCCTCGTGTATACGGATTCAAAAACCGGTGCTGCGAAAGAACTGAAGCTCGACGGGGTGTTTGTGGAGATCGGCGCAGTTCCGAATTCTGATATTGTAAAAGGATTAGTGGAGCTTGACCCACTTGGGCAAGTGATTGTTAATCACAAGACGCAAGAAACATCCGCTCCAGGCATCTGGGCGGTAGGCGACGTAACCGACGTGCTCTACAAGCAGAACAACATTTCAGCAGGGGATGCCGTGAAGGCGGTATTGAATATTTACGAGCAGGCGAGGAAGCATTAGAGGTCATCAAGTAATTGGTTAATGCCCAAATTTATTTGCGGAGGTAGTAAGTATGAAATCGGCGGAACAAAGGAGGATGCCATAGGACTTCCAGTTTTTTTTACTGGGTTGCCAAAAACAATAAAGGTAGGAGAATACACTCTGCTTCTTAAGGATTCTTTTCATGTCAGTCTGGTTTGTATTGGGAAAATTATTGAAAAGCATGGAGTTTCTATCCCGGATTTTATAAACAAGCTAATTGCAGATTTTTGTGAATATACTTTAACCGAAAGCATTGATCTGATTCGATACCGGGATGAATTCAGATCTGTAGAAAAAGATGAAAAACGTTCCGTTGTGGTGATGTGCGATATGACTAACTTAGATAATTTTTTTAAACTCATGAATAAAAAATATGGATTTGAAGTTGAGTATCCGCCGACGCATGTCACTTTATATACGCTTCCGCAAAATGCCGGAATTTTTCTTATCGATGGAATTGATATAGCAAAATTAACTAAAGTTATCCCAAATCCGATAGGCAAGCTATTATAGTTTTCGAACACCTTCCGTAGCTGTTGGCAATCTCTTGACATGATTGCCAACTTTGCTAAACTTATCACCTAAACGCTCATGTCGGAGCGAAAATTTTAAAAAATAAATTTGATGAATTTTAAGCCATTATCAAATCGTGTTTTCTTGGAGCCGCTTGAGGAAGAGAAAACCACGAAATCCGGTATCGTGTTGCCTGACAGTGCGGAGAAGGAAAAGCCAATTAAGGGCAAAGTGCTTGCAACCGGTCCTGGAAAAATGAACGAAAAGGGTGAGCGGATCCCAATGTCGGTCAAGGTCGGAGACATGGTCCTTTTCAAAAAATATGGTCCCGATGAGATAGAGATTGAGGGAAAGAAATATCTTGTGGGAGATGAAGACGACATATTGGCAATTTTAGGATAAAAAACTATGGCAAAACAATTACTATTTAACGAAGCAGCCCGGGCGGCGATGAAAAAGGGCATTGATAAGATATCCGACGCGGTTCGGATGACGCTTGGCCCTCGCGGCCGCGCGGTGGTTATCGAAAAAGGATACGGCACTCCGCAGGTAACGTTTGACGGCGTAACTGTCGCAAAAGAAATCGAGCTCGAAGACAAGTGGGAAAATTTGGGAGCGGAATTTGTAAAACAAGCGGCGGATAAGACAAACGACAATGTAGGAGATGGAACGACGACTTCCGTCGTTTTGGCGCACGCGATGATTGATGAGGGCGAGAAAGTTATTCGCGATAAAGGGATCAATGTCATTCAGCTTGCCGAGGAACTTAAGAAGGCAAGCGAAGCCGCGATTAAAGAGCTTGAATCGCAGAAAGAACTTATTAACGATAACAAGAAGATAAAAGAAGTTGCGACGCTTTCCGCGAAAGACGTTTTCGTAGGCGAATTGATTGCGGAGGGGATGAATAAGATTGGAAAGGAAGGAGTCGTGACGATCGACGATTCTAATACGATCGGAAATTCGCACGAGACCGTTGGGGGAATGCAGTTTGATAAGGGATTCGTGTCGCAGTATATGGTTTCGAACCAGGAGCGGATGGAGTCCGTACTCGAAGATCCGTACGTGCTCGTGACCGACAAGAAAATTTCGGCTATAAACGATATCCTCGCGTTACTCGAGAAAATTGTGCAGAGCGGAAAGAAAGAGCTTGTGATTATCGCGGATGAAGTGGAGGGCGAGGCGTTGGCAACTCTTGTGGTTAACAAGCTGCGCGGCGTGTTTAATGTGCTCGCGGTTAAGGCTCCGGGCTTTGGCGACAGGAAAAAGGAAATGCTTCAGGATATCGCAATCGTCACCGGCGCGAGTTTTATCTCGGAAGACCTTGGAAAGAAATTGGATAATGTGGATGTTTCCGACTTGGGCCATGCGCACCGGGTGATTGCGACCAAAGACAATACAACGATTGTCGGGGGCAAAGGAAATAGAAAAGCGATTGATGAACGGGTCACACAACTTAGAGCTCAAATCAAAAAGACAGACTCGGATTTCGATAAAGAAAAGCTACAGGAGCGGCTCGGAAAACTTTCCGGCGGAGTTGCCGTTATCAAAGTCGGCGCGCCGACGGAATCGGCACAGAAAGAGTTGAAGCAACGCGTTGAGGA
>CAYZZK010000015.1:0-12730 GCA_964483045.1 uncultured Candidatus Saccharibacteria bacterium | reverse complement strand
GTATTCGTCCGCGTGCCAAAAACGACGGGCTGGCTATCCGTGTATGCCAAAAGTTTTTGGACGTCTTCCCCGGCAAACGTGCCGTCGCCTTCAACAATTACAACGTAGTCTCCTTTCGCTTCGCGGAATCCGCACTGAAGGGCGCATCCGTGTCCCTGTTGTTTTTCAAACACAAGTCGGGCTTTTGTTTTTTGAACTTCCTCCACGCTCCCCGGCTCGGCATTATTGTCCACGACAACCACCTCATCCACAAAAGACACCGCAAAAAATCCTTCAATCGCGGCTCGAATCGAGCCCTTTTCCCGGTAGCTCGTGACCACCACCGACACCATTTTCCCTTTCCACATGGGATTTATCGTATCACGGACTTGTGTTCACTTGCCAGCATGGCAATCGTACACCGCAAAATTATATCCGGGCGTTGTGTTAGCCAGTCGAATTCCAAAAAGCGTCGGCTTTTTAAACGTATAAAAATTGTGCGTGAGCATGCACGGGCCGAGCTCCTGCGGAGCTTCAGGAGCCTCTCCCTCTTCGCGCAATAACATGTACTTCGGAATCTGATATTTTGCGAGCGCTTCGCCGGCAATCATTTTATCGTACGATTCCGATAAAACCCACATATGCGATCCTAAAAGTTCTATGCGCGCGGGAGAATCTTCTTTGACTATATTCGCAAATTGAGCCCGGGCTTCATACAAATTCATACCGTCTGCGAGAAAAGGTGGAAAGAGAATTAATGGTTTGAGCATGGAAGCGACGAGAAATGCGAAGATCAAAGCGCTGGAATACTTAATATAATTCCGCGCGGAAACATGGACGATATAATACAACAACCCCGCAGGGACGAGGAGAATAAATGGCATGAGATAATATTTCCGGATATCTATAATGCAAAAAACAGTATATGCGCCTACGAGCAGCACGGAGAGCCCTTGCAATACCGCCGAACCGGTTACATTTATTTTTTTCGAATGCAAAAACCGGCGGAGTGGAAAAAAGAGGAGCCCAGCAACCGTTATCCCGCCAAGTATAAGAATTGGATTCTTAAAAAAGAGCGCGAATATCGGCTTCTTGGGTACGTCTCGCACAAGCGCAAAAATGCCTATTCCCCAAATTCCCTGGATGGTTTCGGCAATGCTGTAAGGACTTAGCTGCATAACGAGCCCGAAGGTCGCGAGTCCGGCGGCGAGCGAAAGTCCGATATATTTCAAACTCGTTTTAAGATCATTCCCCCAGCAGAAGAAAAACACCATTAACGCGAAAAAGAAAACCGGTCCGAGCACGTGCGTTGCGGCCATGAGCCCGAGCACAACGCCCAGCGCCGCCGCGCGATGCAAGGGCTGCCGCATGCGAAGAAACAAAACAACGCCAAGCGTAAAAAGCAGGCGCAAAAGCACCTCCGGCCGGCCGTTAAAACTCCAGGAAGCCCGAAGCACTAATAAGAGCGCGGCGCAAATAATAATTACCGCTGGCCATGTGAGCGGTTTCCCCTTCATCGTCGCAATCATATAAAGCGCCCATGCCGAGAGCGCGATAGCAACAGCATTCATAAACGCGATTGCGATAAAGGCCTGGAGCGGAGGCGGCACGGCGCTTCCGGGCGAAATAAAATAGTGGAGAACTATCTCAAAAAGCGGCGGGTATGCCACAAAGCGCGATCCTCCCGAAGGATCAAACGTTACGCCAGTCGCAACCCAATCAATCGGATTATCAAGCTGGTGCACCTCGGCCAGCCGAATTGCCGGAACGATAAACCACGCTCCGTCGTTCTGCGCCGCCACCGGATAGCCAAACCAGCCGAATATCAAAGTTATCGCGGCAAGGAAAACAACAGTTATGCATATTACGGCTTTTTGCATAGTGAGGGAGTTTAAAATATTTGCGCAAATTATTTTATATTTCTTAATCTAAAAGTCAGGAGAAAATCGATTCACGCACCACCTCGTGATAATATTTTCTATTCCGACAACATTTCGAGAAATGTATATTGTTTCGTCGTTAGATCATAATGCCAGAGTTCTTTGGGGGAGACACGATAATATTTGTTCGCTGGGTATGTGGACACTTGACTAGAAGTTGCTGGCGACGCAAAAGTCTTACAATCCTGATCGGCAAGATCAATTGCTCCGTCGTTATCATTGTCTACGCCGTCACTACACAATGATTGAGTATCTTCCGAGGGGTAGGAATATCCAGCATAATAGAAAATGACGTTTAAGGCATTTGTGTTCCATCCATATGGTTCAATAATTGCATTGTCAACTTCACCGCTGGGTATTTTCGTGAAACCAGAATAATCTGCTGCTTTTCTGGGCGGCGAGATATGGGTCATCTTGTGATCAGTTAAATTAACAATGTAAATTGAGGAATCAAAGCAGTTAGCTGCACATCCCACAATCCACATCGATCTAAATGCTAGAAATTTACCGTCCGGAGAAAAACTAGGCATCATCAAGTAACCACCCGCATCACCGATTTTATTTTCATTTACAAAAACTTCATAGAATGGACTTCTTCCCCTATGTAATTCATCGGTCAATTCTTTAAACGTAACTTTTGTTTGCGTGGAGGAATTGACCAGAATGGATCCCTGATTAATCCTTTCTCCACTTAAAATATCAACCGGAGCTATAATTGGCGGAGAAGAAGAAATTTGATTCGATTGAGATACAGAAGTGGGACTGATTGAAGCTGGTTGCAACACACGACCAATAATGAAGTAAATTACTGCACCACCCACCACTATGATGACAATAAGTAGTGATAAAAATTTTTTATTCATTGTAGAGAGGAATTTGAATTTATTGTCGACAACGAGTTACTCATTATAGGCGAAGTAATTGCCTTGGTTGACGTTGTAAAATCAGCGACAACCTGAGTCGTTGTTGCTTGTTGAATAGGCGGTACGTAGATGGGCGGCGGAGGGAGCACGAATGCCTTGCAGTCAAAGTCGGTAAGATCAATCGCTCCATCATAATCGTTGTCTAATCCATCAGAACATAATGCTTGAGTATTTTCCGCTAGCGGAGCGATATTTTCGTTTTCTGTGGGTACAGGAGCAGTAAATAATGTAAGGTCAGCTAGGAATTTATCTGTTACAACTTCTTTATCTATTATATCATCTCCGTTACTATCGATTTCTACTGTAACGCCCTTATTGCCTTTAGCAACAGCATCCCAGTCAACGGTATACGTATGTACTTCGCCGATTTTAACAGGAATCGCGGGCGCATAAATATCAACCTTGGATCCATTTTCCGGATGATCGATAAGCAGGCCATACGTTCCGTTACCGATACCTTTAATAGTGTAGGTATATGTATCATTCGAGAAGAAGACCGCAACCGCTTTTCGCTCGGAATTATATGCAGAATCGGGAATTTCTTCTTTAATTACGCCATTTACCATGCCAGTAGTTCGATCAGCGGAATCGGTGATTGAGACTTCAACCGGACTGAATACCACCGCCTCTTCTTTATAGTCGTTCGCTATCCTTAACTTGTTAGCCAAATCAACCGTAAAAGTGCTTGTAGCTACCATCCTTGTCCCCGTTGATGAATAATAATCTGAGAATGTATCCATTTTCGCAGCCACATCAGATAAATAAGTGCTATCAAGATCAAGGCCGTTATAACCCCACGTCGCACGGAGCCATTCTCTTTCGTAAGGCTGAAATACCGTGCTGCTCGCCGTAACGGTCGAAGAAGCTTTGTGGGTGTATTTATTTTTGAGAATATTTAACCCATCCTTGATATTCGCATAAATAGACTGGGATTTGTTTGCGTAAAATTTATACGTCGTACTTGCATTGCTGTAACCATAATCCTTATATGTTTTTGTACCGGTACTGTTGTGCGTACCAGCATAGGTATAACAATTCGTGTATGTGTCCGTTGCAATCATTGCACAAGGAGGGATGACGATATGACTTCCGTACATCGGTACATCTTCCGTGTTACTGGCCCAATTTGAAGGCTCGTGACTCCAAACTTGATATGGAGTTAACTGCATAATACCGTGACCATAATCGAAAGAGATTTGTTGGTTGTTAAAAGCAAATCCACCACCATCTTCCCTAGATGCCATTGCGTAGAATAACTCTTTCGGAAAAATCCACGTACTTGAAGCGCTTGAGGTGGCGCTAAAAAGATACGAAAAACCCGTGTTATAAAGAGAATCTGTTGAACTAATATGATCCCAGTACCAATTAACTGCATCAACAATCTTCTCTGCTCGCGTCGAACTTGCGCTAAAAGTTGTGCTCGCCATTCCCTCAAAATCGGCCTGCGAGGTGCTCGTAACATACGATAAATACGTTTCGCCCGATGAACTCGCCGCCATCCAGCCCTCAACGCCGTCGGTTTTATCAATCACATCAAACCACTTATATCCATTCGATATGACCGTTGTCCCTGTTGCGCTTACAGTGCTCGATACATACACCGTCCAATCTGCGGGAAGAGTTTTAAGTATTGTTGAAGATGTGCTTGGGTCCTGCCGTAAATTCAGAGTGATCGCATTTTGAATCTGCGCATAGTAACTTGCTGGCGTCCCTCCGCACCCCGCCGTCACACACACCTCCCTGCCATTTCCGTTATTATAAAGATCGGAAATTTTGTCAGTGGAAAGCGCGCTATTCGTAATCACCACCTCATCAATAAGCGCGGATATCTTCCCGTACCCTCCGCCGCTCGGATAACCGCCATGCGCACCAACGCCCGTTCCGGTGTAGGCTCCCGAGCTTCCAACTCCGCTTGCAGCGGTCGGTCCTGCTTTGAGATCGTTGTTGACGTAGAGGCGCAGATCGGATCCGTCATACGTGCAAACAATGTGATACCAAGTGTCGGTCGAGAGTCCGCTTCCTCCATTTGTCCACGAAGCGACTTGATTTACAGAGTTCCAGCGGTTTCTCTCGCAATAGAGTGTGTTTATGCTGCCGGTGTATTCAATGCCGTAAGCCACTTGTGTTCCGCCATCAACGACCGATACGACTTCCTGATCACCGGACGCAATGGTGTTGAATTTCACCCACGCGGACATGGACATCGCTCCGCTCGTGATACTAAGGTTGTCTCCGATCTGCAAATACTTGGTCGAATTGTTTGATCCGAAGTCGGCGGCATTGTGCAGCTTGCCGGTATTGAATCCGGTCGAGCCATTGTTGGTGAGGTCATAGCCATTCCCGGATGAATCGATTGCATCCTCAAGATGATAGAGCGCCTTGACGGAGCCGTCAGAGATTTCGGCCAAGGTGGTCGTTGCCGTGTTCACCACAAAATCTAATACGTTATCCGTCCCGAATTGCTGCCATGAGGAGGTTGCGTTCGTGACGGTATCGAGCGCTCTGCCACGCCAATAATAGGAGGCGTCGGCAAGAGTTGGGCTGGTTGTCGTAGCATAGGTTGCGGGACTCACGGATGTGCTCGTTGCCGTAAAGACATTTGTAAAAGAGGAAGTTGTAGATATTTGAATTTGAAGCTGGAGGGCGTTTGAAGAAGATGAATTGAGAAATGCTTTGAAGAAAACTATGGATTCTGTCGTGCTCGAGCCTTCATTGATTGGGGTCGTGCCGTCGGATTTGTATTGCGTCGTCGAAGCAATGGTTGGTATTTGCACCGCGTTGTCTGTAATCGTCAGCACCCCGCTTGTCGCATTGACTCCGCTTGCCGTGCTTGTCGCGGCAAGCAGAGAAGACATAAACGCCGAACCTCCTCCGCCGGTTCCGCCTCCCGAGTTGTTTGAGCTTCCGGCGCCGCCGCCGCCATAGTAACCGCCACCTCCGCCGGCTCCGGAACGAAGATACGGCAAACTGCCTCCGCCCGTTCCGCCGTTACCGCCTTGCAAGGCAGAGCCACCGGTTCCCGAAGCTTCATTGCCAGTGCCTGCCGTACCGCCGGAACTTTGCGAGCCGCCCGTGCCTCCGTTTCCGCCTCCGCAATTCTGCCCCGTTCCTCCCGTAAGGGCTCCTCCGTGTCCGTTCGAGTTTGCAGTACACCCGGAACTTCCTCCGCCACCGCCGGCAATGAGAATCGCGTTTGCCTGCGTAAGGGTAGCGGAGGAGAAAAATCCCGTGTATCCGCCTCCTCCGCACGTCTGGCCGGAATTGCAATCATCTCCTCCAGCGGCATCTCCCGCATTGCCGCCTCCGGGAAGACCTCCAGCGGTGCTCGTTGATTGCCCACCGACAACAATGTAGTACGTGGTTCCCTGTGAAACGGAGAGCGTGCCCGTTGCCGATCCTCCCTTGCCGCCGGCATCACCAGCGCCCGTGCCTCCTTGGGCACCCAAGGCATTGATCGTAATTGAAGTTACTCCTGCGGGAACTGTCCAGTTGATCGTAGTACCGCCGGTGTAGTTGAACGTTTGGGTGGAGGCATCTGCCACGGAGGCGACGCACAACAAAAGAACTGCGGACGAGAACAGACCGGCTCCGACGAGCGTGAGCCACTTTACCATGAGTTGAGTATAGCAGATCGGCTATTTCAAATACGTAAGCATCTTCTCCGCCCGGTGCCGCCACGTGTGATGCGCAAGCACATGTTCGCGCGCCTTGAGAGCCTTCTTTTCCCGCTCGGCTGGTTTTTTAAGCCACTCGCCCACGAGTTTCGGCACTTCGTGAGCGGATCGGAATGTCGCAAACATATTCTTGGGAAACAATTCGTCGAGATCATTCCGGTGGTCAACGAGCTGAAAAGCTCCAGTAAGCGCAATTTCATATGTTCGCGCGGAAACAGACGAAAAATGCCATGTGGAATGGATGTTTAAAACGATTTTCGTGCGATTATAGAGACCGCTCAACTCCCCGTCGGGAATACGGACGTCATGTATGCACTTCTTGAGCTCCGGAAAATAGCGCACCCAATAATCCGCTCCGGCTCCGAAAATCGCGATTTTGTGTTCCCGGGCAACAGACGCGCAAACGGCAGCGCGGAGATACCCGTCCCCGCTCTGCGGCGGCATACTCCCCACGAAAACCACGTCGTACTCTTTCTCGCTTTCAGGAACTGATTTCGGAACAAAAATCGTTTCGTCTCCAGCGAGCGGCAAAAACTCATAATCTTTTTTGTCGAACAAAATCGTCATCCATGTCCGGTCGATCGTAAATAGTTTCGTCGCAAATTTCAAAGACGCGATCATGTCCTGCGCTTGCGCTCCGGCAGGCGGCGAATCTACCCAATAAAAAATCGGCGCGAGCTGCTTCGCCTCGTAGACGGCCCACGGGGCAATGTTGGGCGTATGCTCCAGCACGATAAGGTCCGGCCGATACTCGTGCACGTCTTTTTGCCAATCGCGCGTGACCATAGCCCGCACCCGATCTATGCCCCTGTACTGGTATTTCGGAATGCGCGAGAAAACACGGCCCAGAAACCGCTCCCGCGGCGTTCCTCCTTCGTCGAAAAGCCGCACATCGTGGCCCAAAGACATAAGCGCGCCGGAAAAGAATTTATGAAACCCGCCGTGCCAAATCGGCGTTGAATAATGAATACGCATGATTTATGTTGGTTCTGCTTTGTTCTTCATAACATATATTACCGCATTCGAATTAAAAACTGTGCATGGATCGCTAAATTCGAAGTAGCGCCCGAATTCTTTTTCAAAATTTTCTTTGACATACCAATCAAAAATGTCGGCGCGATTTTTTAAGAGCAGCTGAACCGATGCGTCTGCTTTCGGAACAAATTCTATGATGAGAGTCCGGCTGATTTTTGAAAAGAACTCCGCCGCCATTCCGAACGGCACGTTATTTAAAATGCATATATCCTGGATTAACTCGAGTGCCACAACCAGATCTGCCGGGCCGCGCTCGACAAGCGCCAGACGCTCCTTATTCGCCCACCCTATTGCCGGGCTTGGATTTTTTAGATCGAGAATAAGCGGGAGTAAATTTGTCTCGCCTCGCCGCACGGAAAGATATTTTGTTTCCACTAAAGCTGGGTCGCTACGGAACAGAACTATTTGCGTTCCTTTTCGCTGCTTGGATATCTCTCCGCAAGGACTGAAGTTCCAAATAATATGGGGATGAAGTTCATCGATACTTTTTTCGATGGCAATAGCAATTGAGTACTCTCTCTTTTCGCTTACAGGATTCCATTTAAAGGCAGACACTCCTTCCGAAAGACTTTCCAGAAGCCCGTCTAAGGCGCCGCGGCTGAAGGATTTTTTATTCAGATTCACCTTTGTTTCCGAAAAACGCCGCTGGCTTTTCGCATGCATATACACATGGAAAAATGTCGCGGCACGAACCCAGCTCTTCCTCGGCAAAAGTTTGCTCGCTAGATCAAGCGGAATACCATCGATGTATATGCGTAAAAGCTGGTTGAGGCGAACATCGGTGAGACTCATCAAAGCAAGCGGCGCTACGAAATGTTCGCAAAACTGGCGATATGCAACCCACGGCATGCCTTCTTTGTACTCGTCGAAAGAAAGCGTATCAATGAGTATCGGGTGCCCATCTTTGAATTGAATATTGTAAGCCGAAGCATCTTTGAGACACATCCCGAAGCGAAGCGCGATCTTTTGAATCTTGAGTGTAAGGAGTGCCGCGTCTTTGAGTTCGCTGAAGCACCATTCATATGGATACGAAATAAACGGAATGCGCTCGGGCCGGATGATCTTATATGCATCCGGAGACGCACCGGCGATACTCACCTCTTCGTGCGGGATCATATATCCCTTTCGCACCAGTTCGGCGTAGAGTCCTGATTTCATAAGAGAATCGAACGCCCGCGAATAGCTTCGGTTCACCTGCCGGTACAGCACACCGTTCTTTGTAAACACAAAACCGCTCGGATCTCGAAAAGACCCGGCGTCCTGAATATCCGAAAATTCCTCGGAATGGACTTTAGGCATACCCTAATGATTCCCGAAAAACGCTAAAAGTTCAATCGAACCGCTTAAATCCCAATGATCAGCGGAGCGGCTCTTTCGGAGCATATGCCATTGCTTTTGCTTCGAGCTTGTCCGCGACATCACGATGCGCATTATACAAATTATCGCGCTCGGCGGAATCCGTAAGTGCATATAAATATTTTTCTTCCTTCCACTTAACAAATTTGTAACCGCCAGAAATAATGGCGATGCCGGTAAATTTGTTGTCGGTCAGATTCCCCGCGCTCTCCGATGCCTGTATGACCACGTCCCGATCATCCGGAGCGAATAAACTTTTCCCTCTGTATACGGCGGGTGGCTGGATATCGGCAAGTTCGAGAATCGTAGGGGCGACGTCGATCAAACTTACGGGCTGCTCGATCGTCGCGGGAGTAAACCGCCCGGGGGAATATACGATGAGAGGCACGCGGACATTCACGTTAAAAAGCCGCTGCTCATGGCCGAGCGAGCCATGCTCAAAAAAATCTTCGCCGTGATCCGCGTGCAATATGACAACCGCCTCGTGATCCAAAATACCGCGCTCTCGAAGCATATCGAATAACTTCGCGATATTCTGATCCATATACTTCAAAGATTCGTCGTACATATCCTCATAAAACCGGACAAAAAAGTTATTCACCGATGGAAACGGCGCGAAAAAAAATGCGAGGATTTCCACCGTATGAAATCTGATTTTATTCCACAAGCCCCTGCCACTTCGGTTAAAAAGCCCGTACGGCATGTGCGCATCCAGATAATGCACCCAAAGATACAACGGCCTCCCGGACATGCGATCCAGAACTTTCGCCGTTTCGTTGTTCGTCTCTCCCGCCGTAAAAGAGGCCGGAAGATAGTGAAGCAGGTCTTTCCCGATTTTTCTCGCGGTCAAAAGTAGCCGATCAACGATCTTCGCAAACACGGCAAGAATCGGGATATGATTCTCAAGCCATTTATGTGCGACAGTTCTGTCCTTCAAAATCTTCGACTTCACCGTCCCGCGCCGCAGGCCCGGGCTCGTTTGCCCTCCGCGATGCTTAAAGTAACTCAAAAAATTAAATTCGTTCCAGCCGCGGTTGTATCCGAAATATTCCGAAAAATAAGGCGAGGAATGCACGCCAACGGTTGCATATCCGACTTGCTGCAACACTTCCGGGAGCATCACGCGCGGCCGATCGATATACGAATACCCGCCGTAATCCAGCGGATACGTGGACGTAAACATCCCGACGAAAGAAACCGAAGAGCCGGGACCGAGCGAAAAAGCATTTTTATACCGCAATCCCTGGCGCGCGACGGAATCCAAAAACGGCGTTACGTTTTTTTTGTACCCGGCGATGCCGAAATGGTCGGGCCGCACGCAATCGAACGTGATGTGAATAATGTTCGGCTTTATTCTTTTGGAATTCATGATGCCGAGGCGGGATTCTAGAGGTCTCAAAAGCGAGGCGAGTGCATCCATAACGCCTTAGTCCGTTTCTTCCTCTCCGCGCGTCTTCCGTGTACCAAAAATTTTTCTGATTCCCGATCTCAAGCCGTCGCTCATCCTAAAGAAACCGGCCAAAACAATCTGCCACATCGAACTTCCGGCCCCAGGATCGATATACCCCAACGCAATAAGCTGCTCCGTTATCTCTTCGTCCTCTGAACCGCCGCGTGAATCCGACATGTGAGCAATGATATCAAAATCAATAGTATATGTGAAGTTATACGCGGCCCTGCGGCAAAGCGAGAGGGGCTCGGATAGGTTCTGAAAGCCACACGACGCCAAGCGCCATGCCCAAGAGAAACCAAACATGTCTCCAAAGAAAAGCGTTGGTAAAGAAAATATCGACAATCACAACGACTCCGACAATAAACAATGCTACCGACATATCGGGAAGAGGGCGCAACGCGGTTTTATACATCGCGCGCACGGCTTCGAAGCCCAGTTTGCAGAGAATGAAAAGAAACATACACAGCGCTCCCCATCCTCCATAGAGGGCGACTTCGAGAAATGAATTGTTTGAAGGCAGATGTGCCTCTGGGCCGGAACTGTCGCGATCTGCATTTCCGGAAACGCCGTTAAAGCCGACTCCGAGCGGATGAGAAGCGACAAAGCCAAGGACTTCCGGCCACGCGCGAGTTTGAATTTGAGATTGCACGTCATTGGGGCGCAGAGTCGCAATACTCGTCGCAAAGTTTAATAATCTATTTCCAACGTACTCCTTCATCTTGAGCTCCTGGTGCGGCAAAAACGCGTAGCCCAAGGAGATTGTTATAAGACAAATTAAAACAAGCGCTCCTACGCTACGCCACTTTCTTTGCCCGGCATAAAAAAGCAGAAATAACGTCAATCCGATTGCGACGGCAAGCCACGCCGCCCGGGAAGCCGACCAGAAAATGAAATTAGAAACGACGACAAGCAGCGCGACAACAACAAATTTCTTCCACAACTGCTTGAAGCTCATCGAAAGCCCGATCCCGATAATGAAAATAGCAGCCATCCAAAAGCCAAACATGATCGGCGTTTGCAGAAACCCGGTAAGACGCCCCCCACTGATGTACACCCCTTCTCTAAAATCCCAATGCGCAGGCAAAATGAATAAAGGGGAAATAAGCATCGCGCCACATATCGGTAGGATGGTCTTCTTGTCGTAATAGACGATAAATGCCGTGAGAAAAAAAATATATAAATTGAAAATCAATCGAATAAAATTTACCAATGTTTCAGCGTTAATAGTTGAAATACCGAACCAGAAATAAACTTGCGCTTGAGCTGCAGCCACAAGCGCAACCAAAAGAATGCCGCATGCCGCATATACCCGCGCTCGCGGCCAGATTTTCCGGAAAGCGTTTCGCGCTTCAGTATCCATACAAAGAGCCGCTCCCATGATCACCGCGAGCAATTCGAAAACTTTTACGGAATAACCCGTCCGCAAAATCAAAAAAAATGCCGCGAGCGGCATGCAATATCTGATGAAAATTTTTATCTTACCCGAAACGGCTTCTGCCGCATCTATTTTCAGTTCTTTTTCTAAAAAAACGCTTGGCGAAGAAGACGGAGACATGTGTTTAATAGTACCTCCAAGCCCTATTTATTCAAAATCTGCTTTGCAATATCGAGAAGCGTTTGGGGCGGCTTAAGCCAAATTGTCTTGCACCCCGCTCTCTGCCCCGCCAGCATATCTTTTTCGTCGTCGCCGATAAACAGGGCGTCAGCCAAATGAATCCCGTGCTCTTCCGCCGCCCGCAAAAGCAAACCGGGATTGGGCTTTCGGCACGGACATCCTTCGTCCTTGCCGTGCGGACAATAGTAAATTCCATCCACCGCGGCGCCACGCTTTGCGAGTTCCTGCTGCATGTTCGCGTGAATCTGTTTCACATCTTCCTCGGTCATAAATCCGCGGGCAATGCCGGCTTGATTGGTGATAATAAAAATCCGGCAGCCGCTTTTTTTAAGAAGCTGAATCGCTTCCATCGCCCCGGGGAGAAATTTAAAATCTTCCCATCGCTTAATGTATTCATGCTCACGAGCCCGTTCGTTGATTACTCCGTCCCGATCCAAAAAAATAACTTTCGTAAGCGGCATATGGCTTATGGTATCTGAATTAGGATGCCCAGTAAAGCAATGTAAAAAATAAAATTGCACAAAATACTTACCTATATTAGAGTGTAATTTCGCAACTTGAAAAAAATAATTCCTACAGCAGGAGCTGCAGCAGCAGACAAAAAATAAACGGCGAGAAAGGAGATCTCATGAAAGTCACAATCGCGCGTAAGCGGAAAAGAAAGCAGCCAGAGCCAAAATATCTAAACCTGACGAAGTTTTACGGCCTGAAGCCGTCGCATCCGACAAGCAAACATACAAGGCGCAGGTAAGGAT